>CAMLRB010000007.1 GCA_946482295.1 uncultured Bacteriovorax sp.
GCACTTATTTCTAAACCTAAACTTTCAGCAAGTTCTTTTTTATCTTCGAGTGTGTGAGGCAAAAACTCGTGAAGAGGTGGATCGAGTAGACGAATATTTACTGGAAGGTTGTTAAGAACTGTAAAAATGCCAACGAAGTCTTCTCTTTGAAAAGGAAGAATTTTAGCGAGAGCTTTTTCACGATCTTTAACATTGTTAGCGAAAATCATTTCGCGTACCGCGAGAATACGATCACGTTCGAAGAACATATGTTCTGTACGGCAGAGACCAATACCTTGAGCGCCGAATTTAACAGCAACGCGAGAGTCATCTGGAGTATCTGCGTTTGTACGAACGCCAAGTTTTCTGAACTCATCTGACCAGGCCATGAAAGTAGCAAAGTCAGCAGTGATTGCTGCGTCGATTGTTGGAACAATTCCTTCGATCACTTCTCCAGTAGCTCCATCAATTGTTAATGAATCACCTTCTTTATAAGTTTTTCCATCAACGATGAGAGTTCCTTTTTTGTGATCTACGTTAAGGGCCGTACAACCGGCCACACATGGTTTCCCCATTCCGCGAGCAACAACAGCGGCATGTGAAGTCATCCCTCCACGTGCTGTTAAAATACCTTGAGAAGCCACCATACCTGCAATGTCTTCTGGTGATGTTTCTTGGCGAACGAGAATAACTTTATGACCTTCTTCAGCAAGCGTATGAGCACGCTCTGATGTGAAAGCAATGATCCCTGCTCCTGCTCCTGGAGAAGCTGGAAGTCCTTTAGCAATAAGTTTTTTTGTTGCTTTTGGATCTAGGCGAGGATGAAGAAGTTGGTTGAGATCTTCTGGATTCATGCGAAGAAGAGCTTCTTGTTTTGTAAGAATGCTTTCATTCACAAGATCAACAGCGATTTTGATAGCAGCTGCTGCTGTACGTTTTCCGTTACGAGTTTGTAAAATATAAAGTTTACTTTTTTCAATTGTAAACTCGATGTCTTGCATATCTTTGTAGTGGGCTTCAAGTTTTTTATAAACATCACAAAGCTCTTTGAAAGCTTTCGGCATTGCTTCTTCAAGAGTTTTGAAGTTTTTATTTGATTCATTTTTAGAGAAATCATTAATAGGTTGTGGAGTTCTAATTCCGGCAACAACGTCTTCCCCTTGAGCATTGATAAGATACTCGCCGAAGAATTTCTTTTCACCAGTAGATGGATCGCGCGTGAAACAAACACCAGTTGCGCAGTCATCCCCCATGTTACCGAAGACCATCGACTGAACGTTAACAGCTGTTCCCCATGTATGAGGAATGTCGTAAATTTCACGGTATTTTACAGCGCGAGGATTTCCCCAAGAATTAAAAACGGCCCCAACAGCACGCCACAATTGTTCCATTGGATCGGTTGGGAATGATTCACCTGATTCTTCAAGAATGATTCTTTTGAAAACAGTTACAAGTTCTTTTAAATCTGCAGCTGTAAGCTGAGTATCTTCTTGAACGTGACGAGCCTCTTTCATGTCTTCAAGAGTTGCTTCTAGAAGAGACACATTAAAATCCATAACAACGTTCGCGTACATTTGAATGAAGCGACGGTATGAGTCCCATGCAAATCTTTCGTTGTCTGTTAGGTTAGCAAGTCCAAGAACTGATTGATCGTTAAGACCTAGGTTTAAAACTGTGTCCATCATTCCTGGCATTGAAGCACGAGCACCTGAACGAACTGAGAAAAGAAGTGGATTTGTGTTATCTCCAAATTTTTTCCCTGTCATTCTTTCAACTTCTGCGATTGAGTGAAGAACTTGATCTTTAATTTCTTGATTGATTGTTTTTTTATTTTTTTCGTAATCAAGACAAGCTTCTGTCGTTACTGTGAAGCCAGGAGGTACAGCTAGTTTAAGAGAGCACATTTCTGCGAGATTGGCCCCTTTTCCACCTAGTAGATCCTTCATTTCTTTGTTCCCTTCTGTCTTTTCCGCACTGAAGAGATACACCCATTTTTTCGTCATTTCATTCTCCTGATCTCGATTAATTGAGATTTGTTAAGAGTAGTAGCTGTTACTAAAATTTTAATTTTTCTTTTAAATAATCTTGTACTTTATCGAGAGCAATTCTTTCCTGCACCATCGTGTCGCGATCACGAATTGTGATAGCGTGATCAGTGAGGGTATCAAAATCCACAGTCATGCAAAATGGAGTCCCGATTTCATCTTGACGACGGTAGCGTTTACCAATCGAGCCAGACACATCGTATTCAGCTTTGTAATTTCTCGACACGTCTGAGAAAAGTTTATCCGCAACTTCTTCGAGTTCTGGTTTTTTCATGAGTGGCATGATCGCTGCTTTAATTGGAGCAAGCGTTGGATGGAATTTCATGACTGCTCTTTCTTTTTCTTTATCGCCTTCATTTTCCAAACGATAAGCATCGCAAAGAATCGTGAGTAAACAACGGTCAGCGCCGACTGATGTTTCCAAAACGAACGGAATATATTTTTCGTTGTTATTCACTTGATCAACATAGTGCAAATTCTTTCCAGAAAATTGCTCGTGTTGTTTTAAATCGAAATCTGTACGCGAGTGAATACCTTCAATTTCGCCCCATCCAAATGGGAATTCATATTCAATATCAAAAGCTGCGTCAGCATAGTGAGCAAGCTCTTCTTGTTTGTACCATTTTAATTTTTCTGGACGGATACCGTTATCAATATGCCATTGCCAACGAGCTGCTTTCCATTCTTCCATCGCCTCTTTTTGAGTTCCTGGTTTGATGAAATACTGCATTTCCATTTGTTCAAATTCACGCATACGGAAAATAAAGTTTCCTGGCGTGATTTCATTACGGAAAGCCTTACCAATTTGAGCGATACCAAAAGGAAGTTTCTTTCTCATTGTTGTTTGAACATTGAGAAAGTTTACGAAAATCCCTTGAGCAGTTTCTGGACGAAGATAAACCATCGAAGAAGTATCCTCCATTGCTCCCATTTGAGTTTTGAACATCAAATTGAATTGGCGAATATCTGTGAATGAATCTTTTGCACCACAGTTTGGACAAGGGGCTTTGATATCAATTTTATCTGCGCGGTATCTTTCTTTACAGCTTTTACAGTCGATAAGTGGATCTGAAAATCCATCGACGTGTCCAGAAGCTTTCCACACCATTGGGTGCATAAGAATCGAAGCATCAACACCAACAACGTCTTGTCTGAACGTCATTGCTTTCCACCAACGAGCTTTTAAATTATTTTTGAGTTCAACGCCATATGGTCCCATGTCGTAGCATGAATTCAAACCACCGTAGACTTCAGACGATTGGAAAATAAATCCTCTTTGCTTACAGAGGGCCACTAAATCATTCATTGATTTTAAATCGGATACATTCGACACAATAAACTCCCTTTTAAAAAACGAGAAACCTGCTTTTTATACAGGGGGAAGTTTACAGGTAAATGCGGATTCTTTAAAGGATTTACACGGACTTTAAGGAAAGTTCATAAAGTTTTTTATATTCACTTTCATTGGCAATTAGCTCTCTATGAGTACCCTCTTCAACCAATCGTCCGTCTTTTAAAACGAAAATTCTGTCATAGTCCTGGATAGTCGAAAGTCTGTGAGCGACGGCAATGACAGTTTTATTGCCTGCAATGGCCTCAAGGGCCTTTTGCACAACCTTTTCTGATTCGTTGTCGAGAGCTGAAGTCGCCTCATCAAAGAGCAAGATATCAGTATTTTGCAGGAACGCGCGAGCAATTGTGAGTCGCTGTTGCTGACCACCTGAGAGTTTAGCACCCCTGTCTCCGATGACAGTTTCAAGTCCCTTGGGAAGTTTATTCACAAACTCTGACGCATACGAAACCTCAAGTGCACGTTTGATTTCGTCATCTGAGAAATTTCCTCCGATCGTAAGATTTGCGCGGATCGTGTCATGAAACAGAAAAATATCCTGAGAAACGAGACCAAAAAGTGAACGCAGAGACTTCAAGTGAATGTCGGAAAGCTTATCTCCATCGATGGTAATCTGCCCTTTCGCTAGGGGATACAATCCAAGAAGGAGATTGATCAAAGTTGATTTTCCTGAACCCGAAAGACCCACGAGAGCGATCTTCTGGCCCTTTTTCACACGGAGACTGAAGTCTTTTAGAACATCAGCTTCGCCGTAACCAAATGTAACGTTGGAAACAACAATTTCTTTTTCAAAAGTTTTTTTCATGATCGTTCCACGATCAATTTCTTCTTCGAGATCTAGAATTTGATTGATGCGATCAGCGGCAGCAAGACCTTGTCCTAATTTTACGTTCGCTTGAGAATATTTACGAATGGGATCCATCAAAAGCGCAAGTGCAGCAGCGAATTGAATGAATCCTCCAATTGTCATCGCTTGTGACTGAATTCTGTAATAAGCAAAAACAAGCAGCAAAGAGAATGCTAGGTAACCAATGAATTCAACAAATGGATGAGCGAGCTCTTCAACTTTGGATGTTTTCATTGTGAAGTTAAAATAATATTCCTGGGCATGATTGTAGCGATCCATTACAAACTTCTGCAAATTAAATGCTTTCGTCACTTTGTGGGCCGATAATCCCTCACTAAGACTGTGTGTGAGTTCTGCTCTTCCCTCTTGAACTTGTGACTGATTGGCCTTCACCTTTTTCCCGCTTACCTGGAAGATTATGACGAATAGTGGTCCAACAATTAAAATGACAAGTGTTAATTGCCAATCAGCATAGATTGCCATTCCAAGATAAACGAGCCCCTTCATAGGTTCACGAATAACATCGATAATCGAACGATAAGACTGAGCAAAGATTTCAGCATCATTGAGAACTGTTGAAAGCAAACGTCCTTGCTTGTTTTGATTGTAATATGAAGTTGGAAGTCTCTGCATTTTTGCGAAGAGAGCCGTTCGCAAATCACTATTCATTCTTTCGCCGACAAATCTCATCCAGTAGAAATGGTAAAATCGTGCAGGGAAATTAAGAATTCCCAGAACAAGTAGAAAGCCTGCCATCTTGAGGATGACTGTTAAATCAGAATTTTTTGCATCGAAACCTTTATCAAAAATAGGTTGAACTAATTTTAGTTGCGCCCCTGCAATAGCTGCCAATACGAAAGAAAGAAGAAAAGCAGCAAACGCTTTTTTACGGTGCGGATATAGGTATGGGTAGAGCTGGCGGATTAGTTTTTTGATCATGCCCTAGAGAGTAGCGGATTTGACTCTAAAATACCATACTTTGAGTTTTGAAATCTTTTTCTTCTAAGTGAAATTGAAAGCAAAAATAATGAAAGAGCATTTTAGGAAGTGATTTATACTCGAGTTTGATTTCGTTTAGTTCAGAATAACGAGTGTGAGCGATATGCCCTAACAATTCCCACAACTCGCGTCCAGACTGCATCGAAAAAGACTTGCGCTGGTTCATGCACGGTGGACAGGCAAAACCTCCTTCTTCTGGTAGTAAGTACATATCGTTGAAGGCCACAAGTTCGTGTCCGCATAGTGTGCAATGTTCTCGTTCCGGAAAAACTCCCGATTGTAGTAAAGTCTTAGTCAGAAATATAACCGCGTGAGCGTGAACGGCGAATGATTGATCCTTAAGACCTTTTTCCATATGAACGAGGGCATTACTAAGAGCTGTGAAAAGTCCCACCATCTCTGTGTTTTCTTCGTGAACGTCGTGAAGATTCTCAGTTGGTGCAAGCTTGTTAATAACTTCGAGAAAAAAACACATCAAATAAAACGACTGATGATTTTGTCGAATGAGATCGTGATGCCAAACGAGGTTCCATTCACGTGCATGATAAATTTCCGCATGTGTTTTGGCCGGAGTGAGTTCAACAGAAAGCATGAACCCAAGTTCGATCACGGAAGATTTTTGTTTTTTCCCACCACCGCGTCCGCCATAAAAAACGACAGAAACTTTACGCCCACTTCTTAGAAGAAGATGGGCAATAATATGTCTTTCGTCATAGGGAACTTTTGAGAGAACGAGCCCCTCAATTTTGTTTTGCATGCCTAGAACTCTACACCCAAAAAATCAGACAGAACAATGGAAAGTTTATGTTTGAATCTTTCGGTTTTGGAAGTGTGAAATCGATCGGTTGAGTAAACTTGATACTCACTTCCCTGCCGCCCACCTCTTCCAATCATCTGTAACCAAAAATCAAAGTTTTTAACTTCGTAATCAATAAAAACTTTTTTTATTTCTGGTAGATTAACTCCATGACTAAGTGTCGTTGTTGAAAAGATGCAATCGATTTTATTTTCGACTTTTTTGAGATCGTCGAGAAACGACTGAACTTCTCCACCTACGCAGCCTAAAGCTACAAAGCCCTGCCTACGAGCTCGTTCGACAAGTTCATCAACTTGTCCGCGATAAGCACAGAAATAGAGAAAAACATCATCTGCTTTTTTGGCACGAAGTTCTCTCCAAAAAGCTTTGTGAATGAAAGATGGCTTGAGTCCATGGAAACAAATGCACTTTACGGGTTCGCGATGAAGCTGATGGTTCCCAAAATCGATATGAATCCAAAAGTCTTGATAGTAAGCGAGATCTTTTTTCATAGAGTCCATGACTTTCTCATCCATCGTCGCCGTTACCGCAAGCAATGGAAATTCATAATTGAGAATGCCGACAAAACGATCGTGCAAGAGTGGACGGAATCCTTCTCCCCAGTGATAGAAAAGATGAAACTCATCGATTACGAATAAAACTTTTTGTTCTTGAATGAAAAGTTCCGCGACAAATTCTTCGCTCAAAAGTTCTACTGTTGTGACGAGAAAAGCTTTACGGGATTTCAAAAATTTTTGATAAACTTCATGGAGTTGGATTTCTCCGCCCGCCAAAAAAACATTTTTTTCATCGCGCGATTTGAGATTTGTATAAACTTCGTTCGCGAGGGCCCGCAAGGGAGAAAGATAAATGATTTTAAAATCACTTTCGCGATAAAACTCAACAACCATTCGCGTTTTTCCGGACGCAACAGGAGCTGTGAGTAATGTGAAACATGAAGGATGAAAAAGTTCTGGTATGAGTTTCATAAAGAAGGGGTTTAACAAAACCCCTTCTTTAGACGAATTTATAAGGTGAGGAAATTCTTTATTCTTTCTCGCTCATTTCGCTATTTTTGAGACGGCCTTGAACCTTTAATTGCTTGTGTCTTTGTTTCATCGTTTTTTTATACTCTTTTCGCATAGGCTTCATGACTTCATCTTTAAATGTTTCTCTGAATTTTTTCTCTTCTTCTTTAAAGTCCTTTCGTTTCTCTTTTATTTTTTTGATCAATTCTTTATTGCCTTCTTTGTCATCGGTTTTCAGCTGCTTTCGCATGTCATCTAGTTCTTGAAGGTGTTTGAGCTTTAAATCGTAGAGATCGTTGACATGCTTTAGATGGAGCTCCTTCATTTTAAGCGTATGCTCTTTACGCATTTGAGAGTTTTCTTCAGAAAACTGCTTAATTTCAGCTTCTTCCAGCGCCATTGCCTTCATGGGGAGAAAGGCCATTGTGAGGGCCATTGTGAAGCTAAGTATCAAATTTTTGGTCAATGCAGACATGAAAACCTCCGTTTTTGGTTCTATAACTCTATATACGTTGATAGCCTTAAAAAAGTTTCGCGAAACTTTTAGGCGCGATCTGGCGTATAGAGAGTGTATGGAAGAGAATCCAACCGGTCTAAATGATAATCAACTGATGCAACTTTTTGTTAAGGAAGATGATCAAATTGCGTTCGAGCGTTTGTACAATAAGTACAAAGCTCCCTTGTTGCGTTTTAGTTATGGCTACACTTTCAATCAGGCCAAAGCGGAAGAAATAGTTCACGAAACTTTTTTGAAAGTTTATCGTCACAAAAATCATTTCGATCCAAAACGCTCTTTTAAAGGTTGGTTGTGGGCCATTTGTAAAAATACAAACATCGACGCTCTCGGGAAACAAAAACGCGAGCCTGATGAAATGTTTACTGATGAGTTGGAAATTGCGGTTGTCGAAGATGAAGTATTGGAAAAATTAATTGAACAGGCCACTCGTAAGCAATTACATGAAGCACTCGAAATGCTTTCTCTCTCTCAGAGAGAAGCAACTTTAATGTGGATGAACGATGATCTGTCGTTTGAGGAAATGGCCATTATTCTTCACCGTTCTCCGCAAGCAGTAAAAAACCTCGTTCATCGAGCAAAAAATTCGCTTAAAACGCTTTTAGAAAATGTAGAGGTCGCATGAGTAATTTAAAAAAATCATTTAATGAAAAAATGCAGGTTGCCCCTACTAAACATTTTGATATGGACTTCAAACGCAAACTCAACCAGAGCAATTCTGAGAAAAAATTTACAATCAAATGGTTTTCTTGGGCCGGTGGAGCTACGGTCACTCTTTTTGTCTTTCTTTTTGTTCTCCAACAAAAAACAAGTCTTTCTTATCCACATCAGCACTTCGTAGACACTTTAATTCAGGTAGAATCTTTGGAAGATGAGAGCCTTGATGACAATTTTGTCGATGAAACGATTGACTTGACGAGCGCCCAACTTGATGAGATTTAAATGGCATGAATTCACTCATGCTCGAAAATGAAAGCGGAATCATTACTGATCCTAAAATCCTCTCGCATTTACGAGAAACAATTAAGCCTGAAGTCGGACAGAACCTAAGATGTGCCGTTCTTAACAAAGGTCTATGCAAGGCCCAAATCATTTCACTTACAGAAAATGAATGCCATATGAAATTAGGGCCATTAGAGCCTCCAGTGGAACCTTGGTTTGAACTCGTTGTTGGGCTCTCTCGCCCCCAAACACTAAAAAAAATCCTCGAGCACGCTACAACGTTTGGAGCCAAAAAAATCCATTTTTTTAAAGCTGAGCTTTCTGAAAAAAGTTATCTCACATCCAAGGTCTTGCTGGATGAAGATGAAATGCGATCCCATCTACTTGCTGGACTCTCACAATCAGGACGCTACAGTATTCTCCCAACAGTTAAGGTCGACAAATATAATCCAGCTGAGCAATATGTTTCTCAGAAACAAAAATTTATCCTGGATCTCGAAGGAGCAAAAAATTTTACCGAACTGTCGAAGTCCATTGATTTTTCACGTCCAATCACTCTTGCCATTGGACCTGAACGTGGATTCATAAAAGAAGACATTCAACGTTTTCATCAGGCGGGCTTTAAAAGTGTAAAAGTTTCATCGAGTATACTGCGCGTAGAACATGCTATATATTCTGCAATCTCTCAGCTAGAATTAACGAAAGGCCAATTTTAAACGGATACACTTTATGATGCGTAAATTAGAAATTCTTTTTGATGAACAAGTCCGTCCAGCTCTTGCTGCTCACGGTGGAAATGTTGAGATTGTCGATCTCGACAATAATAAATTGTTTGTGCGTCTCCAAGGCGGATGCCAAGGATGTTCGAGTTCGACTGCAACTTTAAAGCAGGGAATTCAAACTCTCGTAAAACAAAATTTTCCTGAAATTACTGAAGTTGTTGATCTAACTGATCATGCGACTGGCGAAAACCCTTACATGTAGATTCCACCGCCTGGAAAACAACTTCAGGCGGAAACATTTTCATACATCTCATATAATCATCTTTTAAATCACATACCGTTAAACCACAGTAGTGACTCTCTCGAACTCGACAAGCAAGATCTGCTTGATAAAAATAAGGATGTTTTTTTTCATCATAGGGATGCCATTCGGTCGCTGGCTCAGGTCCAAATAAAGTATAGGACTTGATTCCCACAGCAACGGCTAAATGCTTAAGGCCTGTATCATTGCCAATATACAATTGAGACTCTTTAAAATATTGAGGAAGTTCTCGCAGTGGTAAGTGAACGATGCTGACATTTTCAGGCAGATCAAGCGCCATCAAATCTTCTTTAATCAGAAGATCATCTTTGCTGTGTGAAAGAGGAATACTAATTTTAATGTCGGGAAAGTTTTTTTGGATGAGTTTTGCTAAACGAACATAATGATCGAGAGGCCACATTTTGGCCCTTCTAGTTGCAACTACACCGAAAATTATTCGATTTAACTTAACATGAGAGTTGAGTAATATTTCTGGCTGCCAATCCAGGTACGAAGGAGGTTTTCCTTCTCCCAAGAAAGAGTGAACACCATCAAGGTCTCTTTGAATGAGGGATTTGATTACCCCTTGATCGATAACCGAAGTTCCACCTTTCAAATGATGGTTATGGAATGTGTATGGGATGCCTTTAAAAAATGAGTACAGCTTAAAGACCTTGCTTCCTCTTCCCGACTGATGCATTTCATGAATGTGGTCAACTTTCATGGCCATCAAATCATCAAATAGAGTGAAAACATCACGAACGTTTTTTAGCGAGATTGGATAAATCATATCCGCTTTCGTTTGCACATCTTGATAAAGTGGGGCAATCCATTGAGGAACGGCGTAAATAATGTTAGCCTTGGGATACAACTGCCGCAGGTATTGAACCGAACTCAAACCCATAATAGAGTCGCCGAGAGCGCGATTTTTAAGTATGAAAATGGTTTTTGGTGACGGCATGAGGTTAGCTCTTTATGGTCCAATTAACAGTAGCCATCATAACTTACAACGAGGAAAACAACATTGCTCGTTGCATTGGCTCCGTCAAAGAAATTGCTGACGAAATTCTTGTTGTCGATTCTTTCTCCACAGATAAAACAGAGGAAATTTGTTTGAAATTTGGAGCACGCTTTATCAAAAATCCTTTTGCCGGTCATATCGAACAAAAAAACGTGGCACTTGATCTGGCCACTCATGATTATGTGCTTTCACTCGACGCGGACGAAGCACTCTCACCTGAGCTCTTAAATTCAATTAAAGCGATTAAGAATAATTTTACAATGGATGGTTATAAATTTAACCGTCTTACGAATTATAATGGCCATTGGGTTCGTTACTCTGGCTGGTATCCAGATACTAAACTTAGACTCATTAAAAAAAGCGCTGCTCGGTGGAGTGGTGTAAATCCACACGATATTTTGAAACCCAACGATGATAAAAAAATTGGTTTTTTAAAAGGTGATCTTCTTCACTATAGCTATGAATCAATCGCTGCTCATGTTATTCAAACTGATAAATTTACAACTATCGCTGCCCGCGCCGCTTTTAATCAAGGGAAACGTTCATCACTCTTTAAAGTATTTACTCGCCCTGTTTTAAAATTTGTTCGCGATTATTTTTTTAAACGTGGTTTCCTGGACGGCAGATATGGATTCATCATCTGTTGTATTAATTCTCTCTATGCTCTTTTAAAGTACGCAAAACTGCACGAGCTTCAAAAAGGTAAACAAATATGAAGTGCGTATTTTTTCATCCCGCCGCTCTTCCCGTTTCAGGATACGGAGGAACAGAGAGAATTTTATTCTGGCATATGGTGGAATTAGTCCGACAAGGACATAAAGTAGTTTACGTCGGTCATCCCGATTCAAAAGTCGAACAATATGGAATTGAATTAAGAACCTATAGCGCTGACACTTCAACGTGGGAAAAATTGCTTCCACCTGGAACTGACATCGTTCACTTTCCTTTCAATGCCGAAATTTCTGGAGTCCCTTCGATCAATACTGTTCATGGAAATGGACAGATAGGTGAAAAACTAAGTAACAATTCCGTATTTGTTTCAAAGAAACATGCCGAAATTCACAACTCTAATCAGTTTGTACACAACGCTCTTGATTTCAGTGAATATCCATTTCAGCCAAAAAAGAAACGAGAATGGAATCGTTTTCTCTTTTTAGCTAAAGCTTCTTGGAAAGTTAAAAATCTTAAGCAAACTGTAGCCGTTTGTCGTGAAAGCCATAAACATCTTAATGTGGCAGGTGGAAGATGGTGGGGACTTTCTCGTTATATCCATAACCACGGAATAGTGGGCGGTGACCAAAAGATGAAACTCATTCGCGAAAGTGATGCGCTTCTTTTTCCTGTCCGATGGCATGAACCATTTGGTATCGCCGTGATTGAAGCCTTTTCTCAAGGCCTGCCGGCCATCGTCTCTCCCTATGGAAGTTTGCCAGAACTCGTTTCTTCAGAAGTTGGTTTCGTGGCCCAAAATAGAGAAGAATTATTGCAATTACTTTCAATTGATCACGCAAAAACTTTTCAACCAGAAAAAATCAGACAATATGCTGAAGACAATTTTGGAATAGAACTCTATACAAAACGTTATCTCGAACTTTACACAAAAGTGATAAAGGGAGAGAAGCTCAACGCCACACCCCCTTCATACAAACTATCAATTAGGGCCGAAGAGTTATTGCCCTACTAAAACATAAATAAATTGAATAATATTCATGTCTCTGATTAAATACATTTATGATAAACTCAAATGATTTACGATTTTTCCTTGTCACAGCTGAGCATTTACACCTCACAAAAGCTGCACAGGCCCTGGGTCTAACTCAACCTGCTCTCAGTCACGCCATTAAAAGACTAGAATCAGAAGTTCAAAAAGAACTCTTTCTTCGTAGAAAAAGTGGTTTACTACTTACTGAAGCCGGAGCTTATCTCGCTCTCCATGGTAAGCGAATATTAGAAGAGCTGATTGCTGTCGAAGATTTCCTCGTAAAAGGAAAAGCTAGAGAAACGAAGACTTTTACTCTTGGAATGCACCCTTCCGTTGGCCATTACATTCTTCCGCTGTTGCTAAAGACAAAACTGGAAATAAAACTAAAATTTGTTTTTGGACTCTCTCGTGTTGTGACAGAATGGGTACAAGAGGGAAAAATAGATTGTGCCGTTGCCATCAATCCACATCCTCATCCCAATCTAATCATTTCCAGTATTGGAGAAGATGAATTCACACTTTGGCGTCCAACTAAATTAAAAGAGCACAATACTTTATTCTTCGATCCTAATCTTCATCAAAGTCATTTCATCATTCGCCAACTTGAAAAACAAGGTCATCATTTTAATAGTTACGTCGAAATACCCAATCTCGAACTTATAAGCAAATCCTTGTTTGAAGGTTTGGGTTATGCCATACTCCCTGCAAGAGTGGTGAAAGAAAATTCAGCTTGGACTAAATCCGTTCAACAGGTTGATAAAATAAAACCTTTTAAAGATAAAATTTCTTTCGTCTACTCTAATGAGAATCAATTCAAAGATGATTTAAAGATATTGAAAAATAATATGACATCGCTGCTTAAGTAGTTTTATGCCTCTAAAAAACCACATCGAGAAATCGCTCGAACTGGCCCCAGAAGTAACACCAACTCACAAGATGTTAATGAGTGCTTGTGCAATCACATTTCCACTTGTGGTAGGTCATAATTTTCAAGCTGTTCAACCTGCGATGTTTGGTTCTTTGATGGGATTAGTTTTTTTTCTTAACGACCACTTTGGCACTTTGAAAATAAGACTTCGCCATTTAATGACAACATTTCTCTGCTTGATGCTTTCTATGTGGGTGGGAACTGAAGTTCAAAATTACCCCATCCTAATTTCCCTACTGCTCTTTTTTCTCAGTTTTCTACTGGGGAAATCAAAAACTTTTGGAATTGAGCTTGAGCGCATGATTCTTTTTATCACACTTCAGTTCATGACCACTTCGAATGAGCCCATCATTCTTAAAACCAGAGACCAACTTTTCCGTTATTCCATAATGGCATTTTTGGTTTATATTGCGCTTTTACTGTTATTCCATTTTCTTTTTCGTCATCAAACGCAACCCATGCGAAGCAAACTTCACACTCTATCGCAGGCGTTTAAAAATAAAGATTCAATGCGATTTTCTCTCCTCTTTGCAATTATCGCAGTCATGAGTCACTATACGATGGGCCACCTAAAACTCTCCCATCCCTATTGGGTCGTCGGTACTGCAATGATTGTCATGTTACCTGATAGTCTTCAGGGAATTTATAAGGGTTTTCAACGTTTCGTTGGAACCGTCATTGGTGTATTTATCGCGGCTGTATTACTTGCGCTCATTTCAGATCAGAGAATCTTAATTGCTTGCATTTTTGTGGCGTCTTTTCTCATGCCCTTTGGACTTACGAAAAACTATTGGCTGGGGAATGTTTTTATCGCCGCACTCATCCTCTTTTTTCTCGAAATCGCGACCCCAAATGCAATGGCCTCTCATCATCTGGCCTACTGGCGTATTGTCGATATCAGTTTAGGTTGTGCGATCGGAATTTTGGGCTCAGTACTCCTTCATCCCAAACTCGTTAAAAAGCTGAGTACTTCACTCGGGATAAAATAATTTATTTTTGTATTTAGATTTTCCGATGAGTCTTTGATTACAAACCAAGGGCCACCGATGCTTAAACGTTTACTTATTCCACTATTATTTTCACTGAATAGTTTCGCAGCTGATGATCAAATCAAAGTTCATCTTATGACTGAGCAGGAGCCTATAAGTTGTAAGTATGATTCCGCTGTAGACGTTCACATTTGCGATCATAATGGAAAAACACTACTCATAAATAATAGCAGCTACCACTATGTGGCACTGGGAACTGATGACAAAGGCGAAATCAGTAGTCCTTTAATTAAAAAAGTAGAAAAGGGCAGCAAGACCCTCTACGAAGTACCCCACAACATTGGCGATTACAAATTTCCTTCAATGGGCACAGCCTCTGCCGAATACATGAACAAAATTGGTCTGGTCGATAGTTTTATCAATGGCCGAGCTTACGACAATTATGGGAAAAAAATTGAAAAGAAAAAAGGCTCTCCTGAATATGAAGCCACGGCTGCGTTGCTCGCAAAGAAAAGAGATGAGTTTAAATCTGCTTATGATCAAGCTTTCAATGATTCTGAATATTCAGTGGAAATGGAAGATGGTCAAAAAATAAAATGCCAAAGAGGATCAACTCGACCACTCACTAAAGACCAGACTGATTACGCTGCTAGAAATAGCTTCAACTTTCAGTGTGGAACTTTTAAGTGCGATCCTTTAATCGTGAATGGAAAAAGTTACGAAAGCACTATGCTCTATGAATCTTCACCTGGTGCTTTCGGAAGTACAAGCATTCACTTATTCAACGCCGATGGATTTGGACCGAATTTAAGAATTAAAAAAATTCATTCTGAAAAAATTCAATCTCCACTAGTTGATAATTCTTACCTCCTGTCGTCTTCAAACAATGCTTATGATCCGTATGCAATGTATGCCAATGCACTTCCTGAAAGATTAGGCAGCGACCGGGATAAAATTGCGATCTACAAAAATCCATATTTTCAACAAATGATGGATTTTCAAAAAAACATTTGTACGGACAGTTCAGCTTTAGAAAAACTTGTAGAGGTTCGTAAGCAACTTTTGAAAAAAGTAGCAGATCTCGAGATGGCGGAATTTATCCAGGTCATGGCCGATGGTAGCCTCGTTGGATACTACATTGATCCCAATAAATCAGCTGAATATGGTTGTCTTTATAATGGACTCGTTCTCGATCCTAACGCTGCAAAGAACTTAGAAAAATTAAAAAAGAACATTTATCCAGACAGAAAAGTTGATCAAACGATCAGTCTGCAAAGAGCGACTGACCTTTTCAATAAAGCTGCGAATATGAAGGATATCGCCTGGAAATATAAATACGACGGATGTTACGCTCGCGCTCACTTGATGGCACGTCGCTTTGAAGAGGAAGGTGTTCGAGTTGATAAAGTTTGGATCAAAGGTGATCTTTATGTTCCAGGGACAGATATCCGTTGGAACTTTCACGTGGCCCCTATAGTTTATGTTGAAGATGATAAAGGGGGATTTCAAAAGATGGTAATCGATCCGTCACTCTTTGATAAACCAGTAACAGTTGAAGAGTGGGATAATAAGATGTCGAAAAATACGGCGAAAGGATCAGTCATCACAGCTTTCCCTTTCCCCGAAAACGTTGCTGCTTTTGAACGTTCATCACTTTCATTTTCAAGTTCTGATCCTTATCTACCAAGAGAAAGTATTAACTTGAGTGAAGAAGATAAAATGAAAATGTCTAACCAGACAATGAAACAATACAAACCACTGGAACCAAAATGAAAAAAATAATATTTGCATTCACAATAATGTCACTCTCGGCCTTTGCTGGAGTGGATAAAAACAAAACGATGGAAATAGATGCAACAATTTCAAAGTATACCTTAGAGAAACCCAATCAGTATCGCTTGGAAATGCTTGAGCATGCAGCTGCCTACACAGCGGAAGAAAAACTAATTCCATGCTTGAAGAAATCGATGGAAAATAAAAAAGCCGTCAAACTAAAGGTGACGGCTTATACACAGAAAGTTTTAGAGTGTAAGGAATAAATTAGCTTCTATTCATCAGTACTGATTTACGAATGTAATCAATACGTGAAAAGTCTAAGTCTACCACGCCCATTTTTTCACCTTCTTGAAGATCAAGCAGGACATCCCCCCATGGATCAACAACAAGTGAGTGCCCATATGTTTCCATACGGTCATTGTGTTTTCCCCATTGAGCAGCAGCGATAACGAAACATTGATTTTCGATCGCGCGGGCGCGAAGAAGTGTATGCCAGTGAGCACGGCCTGTAGGAACGGTAAAGGCCGCAGGGAACGTTAAAATCTCTGCTCCATTCATGCGATAGTTATGGGCCATTTCTGAAAAGCGCATATCAAAACAAATACCAAGCCCAACTTTATGTCCGTCGACTTCGATCATTTTTGTTTCATTACCTGCAGTATAGGTTTTTGCTTCAGAAAGTTTTTTATCCGGAAGATCACACGCAAAAAGATTAATTTTATCGTAGTGACCTAAGTTCTTTCCATTTTTATCAAAATTGTAAGCGCGGTTAACAACTTTTCCATTGAGATTGGTAGCTGCTGAACCACCAACGAGGGCCATTTGAAAATCAGTTGAGAGTTTTCTGATTTGTTCAAAGTGCTCATTCCCTTCTTCAACAAGATATGGAGTACTGGTTTGACCATCACCCATTGAATAGAAGACTTCAGGTAAAAAGGCAGCTACCGCTCCTTTACTTTTAGCTTCTTTGAGCATTTCTCGAATTGTTTCGAGATTTGTTCTAAAATCGAGTACTGATCTGAGTTGAAGAACGGCTACTTTCATTTGATATGTTTTCCTATTGCGAAGTATTCAAAGCCCTCGGCCAGGACTTTTTTAGTATCATATAGATTACGGCCATCAAAGATAACTGGTTTCTTTAAACGCTTTTTAATTTCAGAAAAATCTGGTGCATTGAATTCACGCCATTCAGTAACTGTGATTAATGCGTCTGCACCATTGAGAGCTTCATATTTATCGGTGAAAGGTTTGATTTTACCTTCACATTCTTTGTACTCACTCATCACTTTAAGATAATTTTCTGTTGCGACTGGATCAAAGATTTGAATCGAAGCGCCGGCCGTAATTAATTTTTTGGCCATTGCAATGGCTGCTGTTTCTCTTACGTCATCTGTATTTGCTTTGAAAGCAACACCCCAAAACGTGAAGATTTTACCTTTTAGATCTTCACCATAATGTTTGCGAATTTTCGAATAAACATAAGCTTTTTGTTCATCGTTTACTTCTTCAGTTGCATTCACAATCTTCAAGTCCATTCCAAAGTCTTCCGCTGTCGCAATAAGTGCTTTAACGTCTTTTGGAAAGCACGATCCACCGTAGCCTGGGCCTGGATAAAGGAAGTGTCCACCGATTCTTTTATCAGAAGAAATTCCTTTGCGAACTTCTTCGATGTCAGCTTGAGTGGCATCACAAAGTCGAGCGATCTCATTGATGAACGAAATTTTCGTTGCAAGAAAACAGTTCGCAGCATATTTCGACATTTCTGCCGAAAGATTACTCATTCCATAGATTGGATTTCCCTGACGAACAAGTGGAGCATAAAGTTCTTCCATCACACCCATCGCATAGTCATCCTGGTGTCCAATGATAACTCGATCTGGACGCATGAAGTCTTCAACTGCAGAACCTTCTTTTAAAAATTCTGGATTGTTAACAAGATGGAATTTTTTCTTCGTTAGTGAAGAAATGAGTTTTCTAATTTCAACCGAAGTTCCAACTGGCACAGTTGATTTAATAACGACGATTGCATCGTCTCCAATGTGCTTAGCCACTTCTGCAGCGGCAGCTTTTAAATATGTTAGATCTGCTCTTCCATCGTCAGCTGATGGCGTTCCAACAGCAAGAAAGATACTTTTTGCAGAAGCTACTGATTCATAACCTGTAGAAAATTGCAAACGACCAGCTTTGATATTTCTCTCTAAAAGATCCGTTAGTCCCGGTTCGTAAATTGGAGATTTATGTGCTCTAAGCATTTCAATTTTTTTAGGATCGATATCAATGCACGTTACTTCGTGGCCAATTTCAGCGAAACAAGTCCCACTTACCAAGCCCACGTACCCTGTTCCAATAACGGAAACTTTCATTTTGTCCTCTCGATTAAAACTGTCTAATGAGACATGATTTTACCATTTCCCCTAGGAATTAGCTATCTCGAGTAGCATTAACTGATGTGAGAATAGCTTCCTGAATTTGGTCTCGCATCCCCGTAACATTGTTTGAGCTGTAAGGAACCATGATCGTATTAGTTTTAGAATTTTTACTCATGGCCTCTAGGGCATCATAATGTTGTGTAATAAGAAGGATTGTAAGGACTTCTTCATTGTTAATTCCCGATTGTTTTAGGTCTTCAATCGAAGATTTTAGTCCGGCCGCAATTTCTTTTCTTTGGTTGGCCATCCCTAAACCTTGAAGTCTTTTACTTTCAGCGTGAGCTTCGGCCTGCATAACAATGCCGATTTTTTCAGCTTCGGCCTTGGCCATGGCCGCATCTCTTAGTCTCTCAGCTGCGTTGATTTCGTTCATCGATTGTTTAACTTTTTCGTCAGGATCGATATCGGTAATGAGTGTTTTGATAATCATAAATCCGAAATCATCCATAGATTCTTCTAGCGACTCTTTGACTGCAAGAGCGACAGTATCCTTGCTAACGAAAACATCATCAAGATTGAGTTTTGGAATTTCACTACGGACAACATCGAAAATGTAACTTTCAATCTGAGCAATAGGATCAGAAAGACGATAGTAAGAATCATGAACCTTATCGCGAATAATTTGATACTGTACTGAAACTTTCGTGCGAACAAAAACGTTGTCGCGAGTTTTCGTTTCAACCTCTATGTCTTGTTGAACAATTTTTAAATTTCTACGTACAACAATGCGATCGATAAAGGGAAGTTTGAAATTCAATCCTTCGTGGGCAGTGAATTGGTATTTACCAAAACGTTCAATGATCGCAGCAGATTGCGATTGCACAATAAAGATTGAATCAAAAAGCATGAATCCAATTAGGATGAGGATAACGATTGATAACGGTTCCATTAAAGATTCTCCAGGTTTATAGGGATATTTACTTAGTGTAATCGGAACTACTTTAGTCTGGATATAGGATAAATACGATCGTATCCATCGTTTAAACTAAACCTTTTTTTGGAATTGAAGATCCAGCATCTTTGCATATTTAAGAAGTACGTAGAGTGAATTGAGGAAGCAAATGACAAAACCGTATTTGCCGTCCAGAAATCCGGCCTTCAAGAAATAATCTTTGAAAAATTGAAAAGGAGGCCGCGTGACTAACTTCACAAGCGTCGCTCGTTTTCCTTTATCAAAAAGAGTTTTAGCTTCAATGGTACTAAATTTATTGGTTTGCAGAACATGAGAAGAGATGGAATCGTAAGAATAATGCAATAAATCCCCTCTAAGATGACCAGTTACACCTTCAACATTGAGAGCGTCATGTGGATTGTTTCCTACCCATTTTGCTTTTTCTTTTTTCACGACACGAAGCTTAGTATCTGGATACCATCCACAATGTCGAACCCAATGCCCATTGTAATTCGTGAGACGATTAAAGGTGTAACCATCTTTTTCAAAACGACTTTTAATAATTTTAATAGATTCTTTTAGAACTTCGTCTAAGGCTTCATCTGCATCTAGAGAGAGAACATAATCATGAGTGGCCAGATTGAGGGCAAAGTTTTTTTGTTCAACATAACCTAGAAATTTTTGTTCAACAAACCGCGCTCCTTTTTCAAGACAAATATCCTTAGTGCGATCGGTTGAAAGTGAATCCACGACCAGGATTTCATCTGCGATAGCAGCTACAGAATCTATGCATCTTCCGATATTTTTTTCTTCATTGAGGGTGATAATGACTACAGATAGTTTGATCATGGCCTGGCCCCCTCACTCATCTTTTGAATAAAAGTATTGGCCGCAAATGTATTGAAATGAATACCATCTCTCCAAACACCAGATTCAGGATCAGTCGCAATCACACTGTTGAGGAAATTAAAAACCTGCACATTTTCGGAATCGGCTAAACCTTGAAAGAAATTCTCCCACTCACCGTAACGTTTAACAATATTTTCATTTTTAAACAGAAGTTCGCGGAAGTCATGATGGTATGGAGTGAGAAGAAATAGGACCTGTATATTACGAGCTTTAGCTTCAGCAATTAATTTTTTGAAATAAAATTTCACTTCTGGATTAAGTTCTTCAAAATTGGCCAATACGTTTTGCGAATACGTCACATTGTTTTCTAAGATTTCTTCATGGAGTTTTTTCTTATTCTCTGGGGCAATTTTTGAATTAAAGCCCGCTTCTGTTTGAACTGTACTCATGATCATCGAAGTGGTTGTGGAGCCGTCCGGTAAGAGTGGCGATTGATAGCCTTTGTTTTTTCTTTTCATCACCGTGAAGGCCGACTCAATAACTTGATGGGAAAAAAGGTATTTCAGATAATCAAACTGATGTTGAATCCATAACCGAGGCTCGAGTTCACTATTCATGTCATTATTAAAAGCAAGCACATTTGGAATTTCATCCTGGTTAAATTCATAGAAGTCTGCAACGTAGATGACACGTTTTAGATCTGGAAAATTCTTCAACGCTTTTTTGAAGAGAACGTAGCGAGCAAAAGTGTTACCGCCTCCGATTGAACCATGAAAACTTTTTGTTTTAAAGTAATGATTAACTTCTGATGTATAGAATGCTTCGGAAGTGGATGAACCAAGAATAAGTGTCTCAAACTTATTCTGCTCCATCAATTCAACCTTTCTCAGGATGAAATTATCATGAAAGGGTTTATATTTTTTTGAAAGTGAAAGAGGCGCCGTTTGTTGAGGATCAACAAAAGAGATAAAAACACAGTAGACAAAAACTACTGATATAAGTGCTCCGAAAAAATATTTTACAAACGTCTTATTGATCATTTCTTTCTCTAGAATTGAAAATATAAAAATGGCGAGTCACTACCCAAAAATAAAACAGCTGCAAAAAAGAGTATAGCGAGAGCAACGGCCAGTTTTTTTGTCGGGGTAAACTTTAAATCTAATTCCGTAGTATTTTTACAGAACCAAATGATGAAAGCGCCAATAACCATGGCCGCTGCAAAACGGTCGCGTGTGCGGGCCGTGAAATGAATAAGTTTCCATCCACCTTCAAAAGAGAACAGTTTATTGAGCCAGACAATGAGCAGATCCATGTGCTCTGCTCTAAACAGCACCCAACCAAATACGACTAAGAAAAACGTAACGAAAGTTCTGAAGAATGCTTTTTCAGGTTTAACATCGAGTTTAAAATATTTTTCAATAACAAGAAGAATTCCGTGAAAAGCCCCCCAAAGAACAAAAGTCCACGAAGCTCCATGCCACAATCCCCCTAACAACATCGTCATGAAAAGATTGAAGTATGTGCGAGTGACACCTAAGCGATTTCCGCCCATTGAAATGTAGAGATAATCTCTCAGCCAAAAACTAAGAGTCATGTGCCAGCGTCTCCAGAAATCGGTAATGCTGAAACTCTTATAAGGTGAATTAAAGTTTTGTGGAAAGCGAACACCAAAGATGAGACCAAGACCAATGGCCATATCGGTGTAACCGGAAAAATCAAAATACAGCTGGAAAGTATATCCTAAAGCGCAGGCCCAGGCTTCAGCCGTTGTTGCCACATCCATCATAGAGATCACAGGATTGATGGATGCTGCGATATTGTCGGCTATAAGAATTTTTTTACTAATCCCAATGACGAAATAAACAATTCCGCGAGTCGCAAGATCGAGGTTGAATTCTTTTTCACTACTCTTACTTAACTGAGTCACCATCTCCGAATGGCGAACAATAGGACCAGCTATCAAGTGAGGGAAAAACGTTACATAAGCTGCAAAGGGAAGAAACTCTTCGTAGGGTTTAAATTTACTACGATAAACATCAATGGTGTAACTCATTGATTGAAAGGTATAAAACGAAATCCCGAGTGGAAGAATGATCGTGCCGAGTCCAGAAAGTTCCTTGTAGCCGAGCAAACTTAAAATAGAGTTGGTGTTATCTAAAAAAAAATTGAAGTATTTAAAAAAACCAAGAAACGTTAGATTGAGGACGACAGAAAAAACAACGAGTGAGTACTTTCTTTTTTCGTCAGTCGTTCGACCGATGATCTGACCTAATTTAAAATCAGTGAAAATGGTCAGTAGCAAAAGTGGGAGAAACTTAAAACTCCAAAAGCCATAAAAAAAACAGCTCGCCAAAAAGATGAAGGGTAACTTCACCTTTTTTGGCATCACTACATAATAAAGAATGAAAACAATCGGAAAAAATAAAAAGAGGAATTCGTAGCTAGTAAACAGCATTACGACTCACTAGAATTGAAAAATTTTAGTGGCGTCAACATGTCCGTAACGAATCCATTTTGTTTTGAAGGATTCTGTTTTTAATAAAAACTTCAACTCTTCACCAGGATTTTTTAGTTTGCGGACGCGTTTACATTCTTTTTTAAGAATACCACGGACTTCTTTTGGAATGACACAAAGTCCGTTCATCAGGAAGTTTTGGTTTTCGTAAGTCAAAACTCGGCCTACAAAAATATCGTCTTTAATAATGGATGGAAGTGACTCTCCTTTAGGAAGAGAGATTTTTTTATCGTGAAGCATATCGTACAGAACATCATACCCACGGAAGTTCTTTCCGACATATTCAAAAAGAGAGTAATTAACACCTGAAAGTGATTTCGCCAGGAAATCATCAACAGGATTATTGATGAGGTAATCGCTAATAACAGTGCGAGTTCCACGTTTAGAAATGAACTGCAGAACGTACCACTCATTAAATGAATTCATACGAGCTTCGAAGTCATCATCATCATCATTGGCCTGGCCAGTAATCGTGAAGTATTCCTTCTTCGCTTCTAACAATGTGTCGTAATGAACACCTTGAGTGTAAATGTCGAGGGCCTTTAAAAAATGTTCTTTTAGAAGAGGATGCATAATTTCCTTATTATTCGTCCGTCGAAAGTACAGCAAGGAACGCTTCTTGAGGAACTTCCACTGATCCCACCATCTTCATGCGCTTCTTCCCTTCCTTCTGCTTCTCTAAAAGTTTACGTTTACGTGAAATATCACCACCGTAACATTTAGCGAGTACGTTCTTACGAAGGGCCTTAACTGTTTCTCTGGCAACTATTTTAGCACCAATAGCGGCTTGGACCGCAACATCAAACTGTTGACGATCAATTAATTTTTGCAGTTTCTGCACCAAGTCACGCCCCTTATAGAAGGCATTGTCTCGGTGACAGATTATAGATAACGCATCTACTTTGTCGCCATTCAAGAGAATATCGACTTTAACGAGGGATGCGACCGCGTAATCTGTGAACTCATAGTCCATTGAAGCATAACCTTTCGTGAGACCTTTTAGTTTATCGTAAAAATCAAACACCATTTCGGACAATGGCAGGTCGTAAATAACCTGTACACGATCTTCTGTGATGTACTTTATCTCTGTCTGAATCCCTCTGCGCTCTTCACACAAAGTGATCATTCTACCAACGTATTCGTTAGGAACGTGAATCGAAAGTTTTACCATTGGCTCGCTTACTGAATCAATTTCCCCTGTCTCTGGCATTTCACTAGGGTTAGAAATCATCAACTCTTCGCCGTTCGTCTTCAGAACTTTGTAACTTACCGACGGAGCTGTTGAAATGAGGGCAAGACCGAATTCTCTCTCCAGTCGTTCCTGGATAATATTCATGTGCAGAAGACCTAAAAATCCGCAACGGAATCCGAACCCAAGTGCAGCTGAACTCTCCGGTTCATAGGTAAATGAAGCATCGTTGAGCGCAAGCTTTTCAAGAGCTTCCTTTAAATTTTCATAGTCAGGTGAATCGACAGGGAAGATCCCGCAAAATACCATTGGTTTTACTTCCACATATCCCGGAAGATTTGGAGTCTCTTTTTTGTTGGCGTGAACAATAGTGTCACCAACAGAAACATCACGAATAGTTTTGATACCACAAATAACCATCCCTACTTCACCGGCCGTCAGCTCATCGAGCTCTGTAAAAAACGGTGAGTTCACTGCAAGTTTTAAGACTTCGTATTCCATTCCTGCATTTTTTAAGAATATTTTTTCGCGCTTTTTGAGCGTTCCTTCTACAACTCTGCAGAGAATAACTACGCCTTGATAAACATCAAACCATGAATCGAAAATGAGACACTGAAGATCATTTGTTGATTTTCCTGTTGGTGCTGGAATTTTCTTCACAATTTCTTCAAGTAAAGCATCGATCCCGATTCCACTCTTGGCTGAAACTTCACAAGCTTCGCTTGTATCTATTCCAATGATGTCCTCCACTTCTTTTTTTACTCTTGGAGCATCGGCGTGTGGTAAATCAATTTTGTTAATGACAGGAAGAATTTCCAAATCATTGTCGAGGGCCATGTAAACGTTGGCCAATGTCTGCGCTTCAACCCCTTGAGAGGCATCAACAACCAAAAGGGCCCCATCACAAGAGGCAAGAGACCTTGAAACTTCGTAAGAAAAATCAACGTGCCCCGGAGTATCGATTAAGTTGAAATAATAGATGTTGCCATCTTTCGCCTTATAAGGGATACGAACTGCTTGAGCTTTAATTGTAATTCCGCGTTCACGTTCTAGATCCATATTGTCTAGTAATCGATCCTTTTTTTCTCGATTACTTACAGCGTTGGTCGCTTCCATGATACGATCGGCAAGTGTCGATTTACCGTGGTCAATGTGAGCAATAATAGAAAAGTTGCGAATAAATCTCTGATCCATAATTTTGGCACCGATTAAGAAAAAACTAATAGCGAAGCATAACATCAGAAATATAGAATTTGAATTATTTAAGAGCGAAAAAACATGAAAACAGACTACAGAATCGAACATATCGACCCAATTGGACAAGGTGTCTCTAAAGAAGAAGGCAAGATCACTTTTATCAAGAAAACTCTACCAGAAGAGTCAGTAAGCGCAGAAGTGTATTCACAGAAAAAGGGCGTCCAATTCGCCAAACTCACGGCCGTGACATCACCGTCGCCGTTTCGCCAAAAACCTGACTGCGTTCATTTTAATGCCTGCAACGGATGTGATTTTCAGCACACGAGTTATGAAAAAGAACTCGAGTTCAAACATAATGCTTTAAAGCGACATTTGATCAAATTTCCCGCCATTGATATCACTGTTCATGGAGCAAAAAGAAGACTCGGTTACAGGAATCGCCTCCAACTTCACTACGATAAATCGAAAAAACTTTTGGGATTAATGAATGAACAATTGGCCATTGTTCCGGTGCCAGAGTGTTTGATCACAGACCCAAGTGTTGCCTATGAACTACGCGCTTTATACGCGGAGAACTCATGGCTTCGCCTAGTTCAAAAAGAACCCGTGAAAGGCCATATTGAGATTTATTCTAAAGATAAAGGGCAAGGTCATAACGTTCAGACCGCTGTGAACAAATCTTACGCTCACGGTGGATTTACTCAGGTGAATCCAGAGATGAACGAGACTCTTAAATCATGGGTTCAAAAGAAAGCGGAAGAAGTGATTCCACCTAAATCAGTGATCTATGATCTCTTTGGTGGGAATGGAAATCTCTCAGTGAAATTCAGAAACACAACGGTCGTCGTTGATAAATATCGCACAACTCCAATGGCCCATGCCCACCAGCGTTTTTTCTCCATTGATCTCTATGACAAAGGTGCACTTAAATCACTTATTGGACTTAAAACTCAGGGCGTTCCTCGTCCCGATTGGATTGTTTTTGATCCACCTCGCTCAGGACTTAAGAACATTACAGAGTTTTTGAATGAGTTCAAACCTCAAGGATTCATCTTCATCGCATGCGAACCCTCAAGTTTTGCTAGAGACACATTATCGGTCCTTAATCAGTACGATCTTGTGAGTGTAGATCTCTTCGATCTTTTTCCTTCAACTCAGCATTTTGAAACTGTAGGCATATTTACAAGAAGGAAGGATAACGCTTAGAATATCTTCATGTCTTAATGGATTGAGATGTGAGGTAATTTCATGAATAAATTTTCTGTGCTCTGTTGTCTGAGTTTATTGCTCACACTTTCTTGTTCATCAAACAAAGTTAAAGATAAATCACCTGAAGAAAGAAAAGCAGATGTTTATTACGGGCAAGGTACGTCTGAACTTGTAAACAAGGAATACAACAAGGCCCTGATTAATCTTCTCAAAGCAAAAGAACTTGCTCCAAAAGATTCTCAAATCAGAACAAATCTTGGGATGGCCTACTATTTCAAAAATCAAATCCCACTGGCCGAAGCTGAATTGAAAGAAGCAATTAGCCTTGATTCAAAAAATTCTGATGCTCGCGTGAACTTGGGCAACCTGTACATGGCCAGAAATAAAATCAAAGAAGCTCGTGAACAATTTGAAAAAGTCACACTCGATCTTACTTACACAAACCAATATCGCAACCTCTACAATCTTGCTCTTCTTTCATTGAAAGAAGGTGACCGTCGTGGAGCTTTTGAATTTTTAGAAAAATCATTAAAAGAAAAAGAAGACTACTGTGCAGCTCACTTCAAACTTGGTGAACTTTACAGCGAAGAATTTCAATTTCAAAAAGCACTTAAATCTTTCCGCGAATCTGGAAAAGGTACATGTGTGAGTGAACCAGCACCTCTTTACCAACAGGCCATCACTTTAGTGAACTTGAACAAAAATGCCGAAGCACAATTGAAGCTAAAAGAAGTCATGGAAAAATTTCCTGGAACTCGCTTCAGTACACTGGCAAATATGCAACTAAAAAAAATGAATGATCAAGACCAACAAGTCGATCAACAGATTTCAAAACAAACAGAAGTTATTAAAGAATCATCAGAAATCGAAACACCGAGTTTTTAATTATGGAAATGGAAAATACACAGTCGGAAAACAATTCTTCAGAAAAAATGCCAGATACAAACATGACGATTGGTCGTCTGATTATGAAAACTCGCGAAGAGAAAGGTCTTTCCCTTAAAACCATTTCACAACAAACTAAAATTCACATTGGTTTATTAGAAAATTTAGAAGCTGATCAATTCGAAAAACTTCCAAGCAAAGCTTATGTTCGTGGTTTTGTAAAATCTGCTGCTAAAATCCTCTCTCTCGATCAAAATTATGCACTTGAACTTCTGGATAAAGCCTATGTAGAAAATCCACAGGCAAAAAAAGAAGAAACACCTAACAATGAAATGAGAAATGAGACAGCAAGAAACACCCTGACGGTGATGAGTGCTACTCCACTCGAAACAGTAAAATCTGTTACTGCATCTTCGAGTATTTTTCTTGTTAAAGCAGCAGTTGCAATCTTGGTGATCGGTGTAATTGGAATCAACGTCAAAAACTTCTTCGAACGCTCAAAAGAAGAAACGATTAAACTTCCTGAAGTTCTTTCGACTACTCAAAAAAGAAAACCAGTTGTTAAAGCTCCGCCAGTTGTTGAGGCCAAAAAAGCCGAAGTTCCGGAAGAGCCCATTCAAGTCAACATCATTCAAGATAAAAATATCAAAACTGATGTCACGATCAAAGATGTGACGTTAAAACCTATTTCCATTGCTGATCGCCAATTGACTGAAGACAAATCAATGACGGCTGAGCAAGTAAATGAATATTTACCGGCAAAATACCGTGTTCAACCAGTGAAAGGTATCGAAACTCTTTTCCTCAACGCGGTTGAGGGAGACTCATGGTTAACTTACAAAGTTGAAGATAAGGATATTAAAAAATTTGTACTTCGCCAGGGACGTACTCTCTTCCTACGTGGTTCTTTAATTCGCGTTTTCATTGGGAACACAAAGTCTCTTAAAGCTTTCCACAACAATAAACCGGTCAATCTATCAAACGATAAAAATTCAGTAAGAAATCTCGTTTTGCCTGAAGAGATGAAAACAAAGTTCATGTCTCCTCTTTTTGTCTTTCAACCAGATGGAAGTGTTCTTACGAGTGAAGAATTCATGAAACAGAACCAGACTCCGAAAGCAGAAGCCCAAAAGCAAATTCCAGCTTCAGCCCCGGCTTCAACTCCAGCGCCGGCTCCAAAACCTTAGTGATTAACCTACCCAATCCAACTTGCGGTAGTAATAGAATGAAACGAGAAAGAGAATGGCGCTCGGAAGGAAACTGGCGACAACGGCTTGAACCAAACCTCTTTGCGCTAGACTGATAAGTAAAAAGTAGAGTGCATAGTAACCAAGTACAATGAGAATAGCGGCTATCGTATTATTTCCTGTCGCTCCTCTGCCCTTTTTAATTCCCAGAGAGAATCCCAGGAGACCGAATAAAATGATTTGTGGAAAAGAAGCAAAACGACCGTAGTATTCAATCAGTCCTTTCGCGAGGTTCTTTTTTTCTTCTTTAAGATCCTCAGGTTTTGCTCCAGCTTTCACTTTTTCAGCAATGCTCTTTGCTCGTTCAGTATTTAATACTTTGAGTTCCATAGATGTTTTCATGACATCTTTATCTAAGCGAGCAGCCGCAACGGTGTCGTTAAAGATGGGAAAGTCGTACTCTTGAAAAAGGATCTTTTCCACCTTCTGGGCATTGTTGCTGATCTTTACAATATTTCCATCATTCAAATGCAAACGTAATGAAGGAGCCGACATCTGGTCATCAGCGTACAACTTGATGAGCGATCCTTTATTGGCAAAAATTATTCTCTCACCTATATCTTCAGTTAAATGCAAAAAAACTTTATTAAAGCTGTTACCATCTTCAGAAACGGAATCTGCAAAAAGAGTGACTCTCGGAATGTCTGTAAAAAATTGGCCGGATTTAATACTAGTTAACATTCCAGTAGATGTAAGTTTTACGATCGTATTTCTAAAATCAGCATTGGCCCTAGGGATATAAACTGAGTTCAGCGAAAAGACAGTTATTGCAATAAATAAAGTTGTGACAAAAAACGGAAGATAGATCTTATTCTTAGTTATCCCAAACGATCGCATGGCGATGATCTCAGAGTCTTCACTTAGTTTATTCAACGTATAAATGGTTCCGAAAAATACTGCTAAAGGTGTGGCCATGGGAAAGAATGAAACACTTAGATCTGAAACGAGTCCCAAAATAACGCTTAATTCGACCCCTTTGTTAACGATCAAAGAGATGATTCTAAACATGTAAAACGTGATCAAGAAGGCCACAAAAAAAATGAACCCAATCACGAACGGTGGAATAAAGTGTGAGGCCAGGTAGCGAGTAGTTACTTTTAGCATAGACTGTGTTATTTTAACTCGATTCCCAGTTTAATCAATGAAATTACCTAGGACGGAACATGAAATTGAACCTTAGTTTTCAACAAAACCTTTCAACTACAGAGTTACACGTTTTCTCTTGTTTTAACAAAATGCAAGAGTCTAAAGCACCGGCTAAAAAATCAAAAGCAACTACTGAGCCAAAAGCTGGAAAAGTACTTGTTAATAGTCATTGGCCAAGTGAATTAACTGAAGCATTTGAACACGCTATCGCATCTAAACACTTTAAAGGTGAAGCAGGGGAAACTTTCTCACTCACTCTTATTGGTGGAGCGACAGCTCTTATTCTAGGCCTTGGTGATAAAACTAAAGTCACTAAAGAACTTTTAAGAAGACAAGTTGCTACGATTTTTAAAGCTGTGTCTGGGAAATACGAAGACGCTACAATTTACCTAGATGGATTCCTGATTAAAGGTGAAGCAGAAGACTCACTTACTGCTATCGCAGAAGCTCTTCACATGGCTTCATACACTTTTGATCGTCACCTCAGTACAAAAAAACCAGCAAAACTTCAAACGATCGTCCTGGCAACATCGGAAAAGAAAACAGCTGCGAAGAAATTTGAATCTGCTCTTCAAGAAGCTTCTCTTGTTGGTGAAAGTATTTCTGTAGCTCGTGACTTTGTTAACGAAGCTCCAAACATTCTTAACTCTGAAACTTACGCTAAAGAAATCGAGAAAGATGCAAAGAAACTTAAAAACGTAAAAATCAAAATTCTTGGTAAAGCTGAACTTAAAAAAGAAAAAATGGGAATGTTCCTTTCAGTTAACGCTGGATCGGCTTATGAACCACAACTTGTTCACCTTACTTACACTCCTTCAAAAGCAACTTCAAAAACTCGTCACATCGCTTTAGTTGGTAAAGGTTTAACATTCGATACAGGTGGATACTCACTGAAGCCAGGTGCTTCAATGATGAACATGAAATTTGACATGGCCGGATCTGCAACTATGTACGCTGCTTTTAGAGCTGCTGTTCTTCTTCAGTTACCAGTAAAAATTTCTTGTTACCTAGGTATTACTGACAATGCTGTTAACGAAAAAGCAACAATGCCAGATTCAATCGTTACTGCTCGTAACGGAAAGACTGTTGAAATCCTCAACACTGATGCTGAAGGACGCCTCGTTCTTGGTGACGTTGTTAACTACGCTTGTGATTCAAAACCAGACGCGCTTATCGATGCAGCAACATTAACTGGTGCTATCCTTGTTGCTCTTGGATCAGAAGTTTGTGGTCTTTTCTCAAACAACCAAAAGCTAGCTGACTCTCTTCTTAAATCAGCGAAAAATACTGACGAATACATGTGGCAACTTCCGATCATCACAGAACACAAAAATGATATGAAAGCGATAGTCGCTGACCTTAAGAACATTGGTTCTTCTGGCAATGGTGGATCTGCTAAGGGTGCTGCGTTCATTGAAAACTTCATTGATCCAAACATCGCATGGGCACACTTAGATATCGCTGGCATTGGAGACTCTCAAGGTCATCTTCCATATTGTTCAGCTAAAGGTGCTTCAGGTCTTATCATCCGTACTCTAGTCGACTATTTAAAGAATCAATAGTGAGCAATTTTAAGATCGTTTTAGTGTGCCCTGAAATTCCCGGTAATACTGGGAGTATCGGGCGCACTGCGGTCGCTCTCGATCTCGAACTCATCCTCATCAAACCACTCGCCTTCGATATTTCAGAGAAAGCTGTTCGTCGCGCTGGACTTGATTACTGGAAATTCGTTAATCTGAAAATTTACGAGAATTGGGAAGAGTTCATTGAAAAAGAGAAACCAGAAGCAGAAAACATGTTTC
>CAMLRB010000008.1 GCA_946482295.1 uncultured Bacteriovorax sp.
CTTCAGTTGGAGCGGTTTGAGGAGCAGCTTTTAAACTCTTAATAGCTTCGCTCCATCCTTCATAAAGAGTATTAAGAACATTGAGACAACCCTCAAGCGGTTCAGCATCGATTTTAATATTGGCCTGTGTACTAGCAAAAAGGATGTAGTCGTATAAAGACGAAAGTTCTTTTGCGATATCACCACCGACTTCAAAATCTAAGCTGTTATTGAGTTCAATAACAATATCTTGAAGTTTTCCAATGTATTCACCCTTGGCGGCGATTTGTTTGTTGTTAATGCATTCAATGGCCTTCTTACAATTTTTAATCGCAGCTTGGTACAACATTAAAAGGATCTGCTCTTTACTTGCTGTGCTTACCGCTGTTTTCTTATACGCACCATAACCATAACTCATGTTATCCTCCTAAAAATTTATCCTAATTGTGTTACTGGGTCAGCTCCGCCACCCATGGCCTGGACTCCGGCGCCCTGGGACCTGATTTTGGAAATTGTTCCTTCAAGTCTGGCGAATTTGTCTTTCAAGTTTTTTTCTTTTTCTTCAATTTGTTTTTGTTTTTGAGAAATACGACGATCAATTTGTTCAATGTTGCTCTGTAGAGTTTTTTTACGACTTTGAACAAGACCATCTGGAACACGAAGTGCAGCTCCAACCATGCCGTTTAGGTTGTCCATGAAGCCGTCACTTTTCCCAGTCTCAGTAAAATAGCCAGTTAAAATTTGAGCTACAATGTTATAGTTTTCACTAATCTTAGCCGCAAATTTTTTATCATCAAATTCGAGCATACCTTCACGGTTGAAAGTTAAGCCTATGTCTGATGCGCGTTTAAATCCTGCTTCAGTTTCAACATCCTTGAAAACGGCAGCGTGAATTCGGCTTTGCAAAGATTGAAGCATGATATCGCCACCAAGTGTACGTGACGTATCAGTTTTTTCATCCATAGTGTTTTGTTGTTTGATGAAAGCTAGTACACCGTTAAGTTTGGTTACTAGATCAGAAACCTTTGCACCAACAGCTTCAACGTCTTCAGAAATTTTCAAAGAAAATTCTTCGCCAGGTTTTGCTTTTTTGAGATCAATTGTTACACCTGGAATGAGATCTACAATTTTATTTTCTGGAGCTTCGATTTCAAATCCATCCAGTTTAATTTTGGCATCATGTGCTTCACGTTGAAACTCAAGCTGGAAATCATCTTCACCATCGACAAAATAGAAATAAGGAAAATCAACAGCGGCATCGTCCCCAGTTTTATTCAAACTAAGAACTAATCTCCAAGGTGCATCAGACCCACTACCATCATTGATAACGTTCGCAGTAACTCCAAGGCTAGAATCTTTGTTGATGAGTTTTGCAATTCCACTTAAAGAAGCATTATCTGAATCAACATAAATATCCTTAGTTTCACCGTCAGGAAGTGTGTATTGAATAAAACCAACACCAACATAACTTTCATCTTTATCTTCAAAACCAGTCGACATCGCCGAGGATTTTTGAGCAAGTGAAACAACTTCAAGCTGGTAGTTGCCGGGAACAACTCGCGATTTGTCAGTAGCAACACTGATAAGATCGTTATTTGTATCAACTTTAAATTCACGTAATGAACGCGCGTTTGCGTTTTGAGCAAGATTTCCACGCACGTCTTCAACTAGTTTTGCTAGTTGATCCACAAGTCCTTTTTTATCTTGGATTTTAGATTTTTGCTTCTCCATGTTTTGCACAGGAATTTGTTCAGCAGCTACAATCTGCTTAACAATATCTTTGGGAAGTCCCGTATTAATGGAGCCGAACGAAATACTCAAAAAATCCTCCTGATTTTGAGAGACGTTTAAAGAATAGCATAATTGGTAGGACCAAATTAGTAGGAGGCATCTTTTGCTACAACAGATGACTGACGTATGCGCTTTAGTATTAATTCCTTGTGATAAGTGATCTCGTAGACTTAAAATAAAAAGACCGGGATGGGGCCCGGTCTTAAATTCTAGGAAGAAATGTTAAGAAGTCCGGTATGGGATGAACTTCTTACTTATTCTATCGGTTATTATGGATAATACTTTAGTAAACAGTTCAAACATCTTTAAATTAAAGTGGAAATTCTTTACGTTTCGTATAGTTAGCTACTTTTCTTTTTTGCTAATTCCTGTTTATGTTCAAAAAGGTGCTGATGTCTCCCCGCTCGGATTAGCGGCACTCATGACTCTTTATATACTCTTCACAGTAAGCCAGTGGTTTTTACTTGGGAAAGAGATAGATCATAGATTTAAAATTTATTTCCGAGTGAATTCGTCCATCGACAGAGTTGTCTACCGTTTGCTCTTGGGAATGTTTTTTTTCATTCTCTTATTTAATCTTATTAATCTTTTTGACTCGAAATGGATCTATAACAGTTTTTGGATTGTTTGGGTTGTGCTTGGCCTTTTTTACTCCTGGCCAACACGAGGAAAGATTATTCAAGAATCTGTGTCTTCGAACTTCGGTGAATTTAAGTTTCTGGATCGATTCGAGAAAACTTTAGTAGCGCTCATTCTATTACTTTTTGTCTTCACAATTCCTGAACTACCTCCACAAGTTAATGTGGATATGTTGAAATTATACTTCGATCCACTTGAGAAAATCGGCAACCCACTGTGGAACTTCCTCATCGTCAATTATTATCCTTTTAAAAGCTATCCAGGTCTATTTAGATTGGCCTGGAGTCTTCACTTCTATATTGTGGGGATGGGGATTTTTCTTCTCGTGTTCTACGCATTTTTACGTTTCTTTGTCTCGCGCAGATTATCTATACTTGGCGTGTTTGCCATTATTTCCTCTTGGTCATTTAGTAAAACACTCACACACAATGTTGAGTTCTCACTCATCACGACATATTCATTAATCTGGATATGGACGCTGTTGTGGGTGACAAAAAGTTCAACCTATAGAGCTGGTCTTTTCTTGGGACTCGTTAGTTATTGGGGAGCACTTCTTAATCAGAGTTATGCTGTCCTCGTCTTTTTCCAAATCGGATTGCTTTACTTTTATTTTTTAAGAGATAGAACCTCTTGGTTTAAGCAACAATTGTTAAGATACGCTCTCTTTGGTGTTGTACTAACCCTGATCCATTTTTTCTCTCATCTCGACATGCTTGAAAAATTTCACATGATCGATTTTTCGTTTCTTAAATTCGCTATTAAAGAGATTGATCGTAAAGGATTCTTTATTCTTTCTATCGCAGGATTGTTGGTCGTTCTTGCTAAGCTTTATGTTAAACGAATGAACTTCATGAAAGATTTTCAAATCGAAAAACAAAGTACGAATATATTTCTCGTTTCTATTGCTCTCTTCGTGGCCATCTCAATTGTTTGGGATAATTCATTAGTTAGCGGCTTTGGCACAATGTGGATCCTTGCCTTTCTTAGTGTAATTCCGTTAGAGCTATTGTTTCAGTCGCTTAGCCGTGTTCGCTCTCGTCGCAACATGATTTACCTTATTTACATTCTTATTTGCCTCTTAGATTCGCACTTTGAGGGCCGTGTGAAGTTATTTATAAAAATATTTAGCAATTAAAAAATTTAACCATGTTACAATTTGAATAAGTAGGCGATGACAATGAAGTCAGCGTTGACACTGGAGTATTGATGTTTAGATCAGGATTGACTAAAGGGATTTATGACAGCTTCTTACGTTCGTACCACCTCAACAAGTCCCAACTCGATTCAGTGCCCTTTCTCATGGTTGATCCTACCAGCGGGAGCGTAAAGCTTTTAACAAGCCTTATGAGCTCTAGTGAAAACGGAGCCGAAGTGTTTGCACTTTCAATTGCAAACGGCGGTGATGTTGAAGTTCTCTCCACAGAGAATTACTAAATGAACGACTAAAACTCTCAGTAGTTTTAGTCGTTTAAAATTGATGAAAACTTCACAAAGCGCAATCGCGTTTAGTAAGTTGCACTCACTAATAAATCGTTCTTACACTCTCTAACAGCTAATAATACCCGACTGACAATTTTTTGACTTTTTGTGAATAACTACTGGCCATTACGTGGAAAACTTTTAGGGTAAGACATTGTCAACGAAGAAAATGTGAATATCTGCGCTAACTATCGAAAACTAGTGCTTAAAAAACCGCTTTCTAAAGTGTTAGAATAAGTAAGCTGAAGGTGGAAATGTGGATAACTTCTCACATTTTGTTGATAAAATAATCAAGTCAACTAAATTAAGTAAAAAAAAGTAAGAAATTGTGGTTTTGCAAGGCGGCATTGAATGAAAAAAGCGCAATCTGAAGTTGTTATTGAGTTGACAAGAAAACTCCGAGATTTGATCGGCCCTCAGGCCACAACATCACTTCAAATTAACACTAAAGCCGATAAAAGCTTCGTTACAGAAGTAGACCTTTTTGTTTCAAAGTTGATGAAAGATAAATTAGCTTTAGAGGAAAAATATAAAAACTATCATTTCTACAGCGAAGAAGATTTTGATGTCTTAAAATTTCCAGCGGCTATTTTAGATCCTATTGATGGAACGAGGGAGTTAATTCTCCAAAGAGCTGAATGTGCAGTCTCTTTGGCCCTTATGAAATCAGCATCCATCTATGATCCTGAAAACTATGGTTGGATTTATAATCCATTTAGTGGATTCAATCTTGATTCCTCAATGGAATTCATCAACGTCACTAATAAGTCTTCAAAAAAGATTTTGGGTCTAGTCTCACGATCAGAATTTGAGAAAGGTTATTTTGATTCTTATCTTAATGATGTTCATAAAATTGATTTAAGCCCAAGAGGGTCTATAGCTTTTAAATTGGGTTTGCTCGCTGCAAGTGGGTGTGATTTTGTTCTAAGTTTAAGTCCGAAAAATATCTGGGACATTGCCGGAGGAACAATTCTCTGCGCTCAACGTGGAATAAACCTTTATCAAAATGGGAAAAAACTAGAAACCCTCGATCAAGTTCGTCTTGATGGAATTTTGATTTGGGCTCCCGACTCTCTGGCCGCAGAGGTTTGTGAACGATTTCAAAAATGAAATTTCAAGCCCTGGTAGTTTAAACATCAGTGCCATCTGCTTTTCATGGTCTTATTTATGGTTTTCAACTTGAACCACAGACCAGGAAGAATCGGATGAAAAAATTTATCAATTTATCAGCTCCTATTCTCATTCGCGGTGAAACAGGGACGGGAAAGTCTTACCTCGCGCAGGAGATTTTTTCAAAAGCACATATTCACAAGGATGTTTTTTTAACTGTTCATTTGGCGAGTCTTAAAGAAGATCTTTTAGAAAGCGAACTTTTTGGACACAAGCGTGGTTCATTCACCGGCGCGCTTGAAAACAAGAGTGGTTATCTGAAAGAAGTTGGAAGAGGGACTTTATTTCTCGACGAAGTTGGAGAGCTCTCGCTCGAAGCACAGAAAAAACTTCTTTATTTGCTGGAAGAGAAAAAATTTACACCGGTTGGCTCTACACATTCAATTGCTTTTGAGGGGAGAATCATCATGGCGACAAATAAAAATTTAGAACAAATGGTAAAGGACAAAACATTCCGTGAAGATCTCTATTTCCGCATGTCAGTCTTTCAAATAGAACTCAAACCGCTGCACGCCGATTTAGAGAAGTTAAATCATCTTATTGAACATTTGTTTAATAAGCTAAAAATTGAACATCGCAAGTTTTCAGCAGAATTAACTCCTGAATTAAAAAAATTCTTACTCAATCATCAATGGGCAGGGAATATTCGTGAGCTTAAAAATAGCCTTGAATATGCCCTTGTAATGGCCGATTCCAGCCTAGTGAAGCCTTCTGACTTGCCAACGCTTCAAAAGCATTCCTTTGCGTTTGAAATGAATTCACAAGACCAATTTTTTAAAATGTTCGATGATGATTTCAATGCGAGTTTAGAGAAATTTGAACATCTTTATCTTGAAAAGATCTTTGATAAATACCAAGGTAAAGTGAATCTTACCGCCAGGAAACTAGGGATCAGTAAAACAACCTTAATATCTAAGGCCAAAAAATATGGAATCAATACTTTGCGTCTGAGGGCTAATGCATCTGAAGGTCCTGGTTTGGCAGCGTAATATTTACAAGCTTTCATTGACAATTGCCTGCCGTAGGTAGAAAAAGCCTCCAGTCCAAACTTAGATTAGGGGTAGCGATGAAAAAGGCTTTTTTAGCTCTTGGTGGTATGTTGATGTCTTTCCAATTGATGGCAGCAGGTTCTGTCATGATTAATGGAAAAGAAATCAAATCGCGCGATCACCTTCACACTGTTCTTGCAAAAGAGTTAAGCTTCCCTAGTTACTACGGAAAAAACTTGGATTCTCTCTACGATATTTTAAGTACAGATTTCAAAGGGCAAACAGTTATCAAAATTAAATTTATTCAAATTTTAAAAAGTAAACTTGGTGCTGATTATATTGAAGCCCTCATTCAAGTCATTATGGACGCTTCAGAAGACAATCCACGTATCGTTTTATTGCTCGAGTAATATATGACCTTCAAGGTTAAAGATCATTATTTTCAAAAAGCGAAGAAAGAAAACTATCTCGCTCGCAGTATTTATAAGCTCGAAGAAATCGATCAGCGCTTTCGCATTTTAGAAAAAGGCGATCAAGTAATCGATCTCGGGTATCACCCAGGATCATGGATTCAATACACTTCAGAAAAAATTGGTCCAACAGGAGTGGTAATTGGTGCCGACATTAAAGAAATTAACAATAAGTTACTCAACTTAAAAAATGTCAGCTTATTTAAAAAAGATGTATTTACAATTAATAGCATGGAAGAGCTGGGCGTATCCGACCAATTCGATGTGGTACTTTCCGATATGGCCCCAAATACCACAGGTATAAAGTCGGTTGATCAAGACAGGTCCTTAAATTTAGTGGAAATGGTTTTCTCATTACTCCCGAAATTTCTTAAACCTGGCGGCCATCTTGTTATTAAAGTTTTCGAAAGCCAAAACGCTCAATTATATTTCAAAGAGCAGAAAAAATACTTTGAGGAGCTTCACTATCTCCGACCAAAATCTGTTCGATCAGTTAGCAAAGAATATTTTGTCATCGGAAAGAATTTTAGGCCATAATAATAGCTTACATGAAGTAAACATGATGGTTATTAAAACATGGATAAGTTTAACAAAAAGAAAAACAGTAAGTTTGCCTTAGTCACTACGATTGCCTGTCTCGGTCTTATCGGTGGAACAGCTCTCAATATCTTTCAAGGTAAGTTCAATCAAAAACTCAATGCTGCTGAAGTTGGTAATGCCAGTACAGCTGTCATTCTTCCTGATGAATTAAAAGTCTCATTAGAGAGAACTTTTAAAGATGCTATCGAATGGCCAAGTACACTCGATCTAGGAAATAAAAAGAAAGCCAAAATTGAATACGCATTCAATCCTCAACTTGATGCGCATATTAGAAAATTGCTTAAGCAATACCGATCGGACTATTCCACTGTTACAGTCATCGACAACGAAACTGGTGAAGTTTTAGCGGCCGTTGGACACGAAGGTAGAGGTAACAAGATCGATAATCGTCTTGTTCTAACTGCAACTCACCCATCCGCCAGCTTGATTAAAATTATTACAGCTGCTGAACTTATTCAGAGTGGAAAAGTTAAAAAAGAAACTCCTTTTGAATTCCGTGGTAGAAGCACTACGCTTTTTAAATATCAGATTGATGATTCAAAAAGTAATCGTTGGGATAAATCTCAAACTTTTGAAACAGCTTTTGCAAAATCCAACAACGTTATTTTCGGAAAAGCAGCTATCCATAATATCAACAGCGAGAAGCTTGTTAAGATGGCCGAAAATTTCGGATACAACCAATCCCTTATTCTCGAACTTCCATTCATAAAATCTTTCATTGGTACGGCCGGAGACGATTACCATCTAGCAGAGCTAGCGTCGGGGTTTAATGATGAGACAACAATATCGCCAATCCATGCTGCAGTCATGGCATCAGTTATTGCTAACAATGGTATTTTGAAAACTCCAAGATTGATCACTAAAGTAACAGAAGCTCAAAGTGGAGAAAGTCTTTGGACAAACACTGTTCATGAAAAAAGAATACTTACACCAGAAGCAGCTGCAGAGATGCGTGACATGATGGGGATGACAATTGATGGTGGTACCGCCAGAAAATCATTTGGAAAAATGAATACTGGTTATAAGAATGCCCTCATGATTGGCGGTAAGACTGGAAGTATTACGGGTGGAAAACCTTTTGGAAAACGCGATTGGTTCGCTGCTTATGCTATGCCTAGAGATCCAGAACATGGGAAAGGTATTTCGATCAGTGTCATGAATGTAAACGTTAAAAAGTGGCACGTGAAATCCACAATGTTGGCAAAAAGTGTTATTGAATATTATTACAATAATGTGAAGCCAGTTCCTATCACAATGGTTAAAATGCCGCTCTATAGATCTGCGAGAGTCAAGAAGCGCACCTCGCGCCGGAGCTTGGCCAGTACCGGTGTCCGTAGGAAAAAAATTGAAGGAAAAAGAAAAACCAATATCCGTCGATCAATAGGTAAACTCAATGAACGAAAATCAAACAGCAGCAGAATCTAATTCAGATTTAGACGTAAAAGATCCACACGCCGATCTCATGAAACAGGTTGAGGAAGATCTCACGCGCAAACAAAAACTTATTAAAGAAATTAAATCAATCGCGATCATTATCATCGCCGTTTTAACTTTCAGATCAGTTTTCTTTGAGCCGTTTAGAATCCCATCAGGTTCAATGATCCCAACATTAATGATTGGCGATTTCATTCTTGTTAATAAATTCGCTTACGGTTTTAAGCTTCCTTTTTCTGACATTGTTCTTGGCGATTCAAGCATGAATCCAGTTTATCTTTTTGGAAAAAGTGAACCTAAGCGCGGTGACGTTATCGTTTTTAAATATCCTAAAGATCTTTCAGTTAATTACATCAAACGTGTAGTGGGACTTCCGGGAGATACTCTGGAAATCAGAAATAAAATCGTTTTCATCAATGACAAACCTCTAGAGCCAAAAGAAATTGATGGCAAAACGTACATGGATGACATGGACGAAAAATTTAAAGGTTACAATTTGAAGTTTTATGAAGTCACAACAGGTGATCATAAACACATTGTTCAGCAAGATAGCGACAACTACTATAAAGTGGATTACGAAAGAATCACGATTCCTGAAGGTAAATACTTCGTTATGGGAGACAATCGTGATTTCTCGTACGATGCTCGTTATTGGGGATTTGTTTCACATGAACAAATCAAAGGGCGCGCTATGTTTGTATGGTTCTCACTCATTTTCCCATTTGGCGAAAACTCATTCAAGTTCCGTCCATGGAGAATTGGAACACCAATTAACTAAATATCTTTGTACAACCGTCGTTGCCTTCGATGTTTTCCCATCGAAGGTCACGATGCTCTCGCCTCAAATAATTTCTTAGCCAATTCTTCAAAATACCGTCACCATGACCATGTATTATTGTCACAAAAGGAATCTCTCCAGTCGTAACTTCATCAATGGATTGCTCACAGATCTTTTGGAATTCTTCTAAACGCATCCCACGACAATCAACTTCAATATCACCTTTTACTTCTCGCTGAATGTGAACACTGACTTTGCTCACAGGCGATTTTTGTCCAGATGGATAACGGAGAGTTTCCGGAGAAACCCAAACAGAAACCGAGCCATAATTTACTTGAACTTCACGTTTACGCGGATTCAATTGAACGGCTTTGACCGTTTTTTTAAGGGCCACTGAAAATAAAGTCTGTTGCAGCTGAATCTCATCAAATGAAATAGGTTTCAAATGCGAATAAACATTATCACTTTCTGGTTTTGATTTCTTTTCATGTACTTCTTTGTTCAACGCCGATTGAATATTTCCCATTTCGTTATTGAAGCCACGACGATTAGTTATCTGTCCGGCCTTCACATCATTTAGAAGTTTATCTGCTTGATCAAAAATGCCCTTAATTTTTCTAGAATATTCAGCAAGTATCTTTTCTCTTTCTAAAAAAAGAATTCCTTCCATCGAAGCCTTTTGATTTCGTAGCTCTATTTGTAGATTTCGGTTTGTACTTAAAACTTTATCGAGATCTATTTTCTTTTGAGACAACTCCTGAAGGAGAGTTTCATAGGTCACCTGTTTTTTATCTAATAGCTCTTTTGCTTTCTCACCAATGCTTGTTTCTAAGCCGTATTTCGCAGAGAGATTCTCAAAAATTTTAAAGGCCAGGGAACTGCCTGGCTCACCCAAAATAAGTTTATAGGTTGGACGATTAGACTCAAAATCATACCCTACGTGAGCCGAGACATAATCAGTTCTCTGATGCATGAAAGTTTTTAAAACCTGATGGTGGGTCGATAGGACCACTTTAGATTGGGATCTTGCATGAACTTCATCCAAAAAGGCTAATGCTAAAGCGGAGGCTTCTTCAGACGAAGTTGAGTTAAAAATTTCATCGATAATGATGAGATTCAAATCTTCCAGTGATTCAAGCAATTCCAGGTAATATTTTGATTCAGACGCAAAAGAACTTAGTCCTGCGCTTAGGTTTTGATGATCATGGCTGAAATAAAAAAGATGTTCTACTGGATGGATGTCTGCATTGTTGGCAGGAACATACATTCCCATATGTAGAAGAATAATCGATAGCGTAAGAGATTTAAGAGCTACTGTTTTACCACCAGTATTCGGACCGGAAATAATTAATCCCTTGTGGCGAGAGTCTAGCTTGAGATCGTTTTTTATTGGATTTTTCACGAGAGGATGAAAAAGACCTTCAATGTTGAAAATGAATTTATCATTGAGACGAGGTCTGATGTGACCCTGTTTTTGAGCATATGTTGCTTTACTATTTAACCAATCAATCTCAGTTAAGAATGCTGCCATATCTTCAAGCTCTTGCGAGAAAGCATGAATAAATTTACTCAAATCGATCGTGAGTTTCAATATTGTTGATTCAATCTCGGAAAGAAGATGAATTCTTTTATTTCCTTTTTCTCTTACTTCAAGAGGTTCAACAAATAAAGTCATTCCACTTTGTGAGCGACTAACAATAGGTCCTAAATCAGCTTGGTAAGAATCGGATCTAACAGCTAGAACATAACGATCGTTGATAATGTCATAACTATCCATCTGCAGTTTTGTTGAATATAAATCCGTTTTTGCTGTTTTTTGAATAGTAACACGCAAGTCATGTTCGAGTGCGAGAACCTCGGAATATAGCTTTTTAAGAAGTGGGTGGCGTTCATACGAAACATTTCCACTATAATCAACAAAATCTCTCAGGGGATTAATGAATCCACGCTTGAGTTGACTGGCCTTAGCAGTATTATGTTCGTACCCATTTTTAAATTGTACCGAACTAAAAAAAGTATGTGTCTCAAATACACATTCGATTATTTGCGCAAAAAAATTAAGTTCTTTCGCTTCAAAGAATTTACCTTTTTTTATGTCTTTTAAATTGGCGAAAGTTTCAATTTCAACAGGGAGCATTCGGACTTTAGAGTTGAATTGAAAGCTGAGATCATCGTAATTCTTAATGTAGTTTTCAAGTTGATCCAGTTCAAAACTAATGGCGTCACTTTTTTTACTGGAAGGAGCCGCTTTGAATTTTTCTTGATTGTTTTCAAAGTGTGCTAAAATTGCAATATCTGCTGAGAGTTGGGACCAATCCAAAAGTTCAAGCGCTTCAGTATTACCATTTAATAAATTAAGACTCATGATTCAAACTCATCAACAACTATTAGAGACATCCAGAGAATATAACACTCTCTTCTCAAAAAATGAATTTTATCCAATTCAAAAAGCATACACCACCCCTCATTATCTCGTGCTGGTCATAAGATTTCCAGGTAAGACAGTTGGTTGTTATATAGGCCGTGGTCATGGTTACGAAGGTTTTCAATTTTCCGAGAAAATTGCACCGTCGTATTTAAGAATTCAGGACAAATTTTTAGATTATGCTCGAAAATACTTAGTAGGCGCAAGAATGGGACGCGTTCAAGTATGCGCTGACTACCAATCTTTTAGTTTTACCTTTAAAAACGAACACCCTGATAATGAGTTCATCTTTGGCTATAAAGATCATCAGTTATTTTTTATGAGACGTGAACGTGATCAAAATTACTGTAGTTGGAGCAACTCCACTACTGTCGAAAGCAGTTCAAAACTCTTACAAAACATTCTGGGTGGTTCGGTAAAAATTCTAACCGAACAAAAAAATCAAACTATTGAACAATATCTGGGCACAGAAGAGAAAAAAGCGAGTGGAAAACTCATCCAGAAGAAAAAAGAAAAATTTCTTCTAAAAAAAGCTGAGAATATTAAAAAAGATTTAGGTCTTGTGCTCAATCACAAAAAAATTGAAGAGGCCCTAATTGCTGGTGAAATTGACTTAAGCAAAACAAGCTATGAGGGGCATGGTCAAAAGATTAAATTTACTGGTGCAGAAAATGAATGGCAGCGAAGAGATCTTATTTTTCAAAAGATCAAGAAACTAAAAAAAGCCGTTGGGATTTTAGAGCAAAGACTCAAAGAAACAGAGTTGGAACTCGAAAATGTTCGTGCTGGTAAGTTTGAATTTGAATTGACGAAAGAAAAAGCGATTCCATTGTTGTGGAACAATACACTCTCTTCTAAAAAAACCATTAAGCAATCTGAACATAATGTTAAAAATTTTAAATTAAAAAATATTACTGGAGTGTTAGCACTCGATGCGAGCAGTAATGATTTTATTAGATCCCAAGCTTCAAAAGATCACTGGTGGTTTCATATTGACCAATATTCGGGTAGCCACTTGATTATAAAAACCGATGATCTCAGTCAATTGTCCCAAGAAGATTATAGGGCCTTGGGTTCATTTCTCAGAGACAGCTCTAAATTAAAGATAGAATCAATACCCCTCATCTTTAGTCAGGTTAAAAATGTCAAAGGGATGAAAGGGGTTCAAGGTAAAGTTATTGTAAGCAAACCTAAATATCTACAGTGTCACTACCAAGCGTGGGCAGAAATAATTACCCTTCTTTAGTCCAGATTGAAACCTTTCATTACGCTCTATAGAATAGAAGTTAATATTGAGGTTAAATCATGAGAATTTTTATCCTTTTAGCTGGGCTTTTTTTAAACAACACCAATGTTTGGTCACAGCAAAAAATAGAAGAAATTGAACAGTTCGAAATAAGAAGTTATTCACCCCAAAAGCAAGGCCTCAACGATCTGGTTTATGAAATTCGCATGGATAATCTCACTGAAATGCTGAATAAAACACAAACGTTAGGTAAATTGACTGATGTGCATTTCAAAATATATTGGATGGCGCCAGAAAAATATAAAATTGAAGTATTGGGTTTACCAAAGGGATTTCAAGAAATTCGAGAAGACTTAACAACACTCATCAAGGGCAAGTTGGAGTTTGTATTGCCAGAAAATTTCTCCAAAAAATTTGAAGCTTACACCCTGAAATTAGAAGCTTCGCCAGAGGGAAAACTCATCAAAGCAGTGGATGAAAAGTACAACATGAATTCTGCTGAAATTGACATCATTTTCGACAAATCTTCAGTTTTGAAATCAATAGAAACCAAAGCTCCCATGTCGATCGTTAAAAACAATTTTACATATTCGCCAAAGGCGTGGAGCAATAATAAGTTAGTGCTCGATAAAGTTGTTTCTACAACTCGTCAGGGAACTAGCGTCGCAACTACTACGAATTCCATAGAGTATGTGTCAGTGGCCGGGATAGGTTTTCCTTCTAAAATCATTGTAAAAAATGTACAAGAGGTCATCATTCCAGCGAATGGAAAAGAGAAAGAAAAAAAAGTTAAAAATGAGAACGGCGCTATTTTGCGTTTTTCGAAATATGAACCGAACACAGGCAAAGCGCAACGATTTATGGAAGAAGGCTTAAGACGTTAGGATTTGAATGGCTAAAAAGCTATCCTTCAATTACTCATTGAAATGGTTGTTAGTTTTAACAACAGCTTTCGTATTGTCTTGTTCTAAGCAAGAGTCGCCTTCAATTGAAACCGGCGAGATTCGTTCTCAGCAAGAAATTGAAAGACTTGAAGCTTGTAGCCACGTGAATTTCAACACAGGCGTCTTGCTCCATCAAAATTCATTGATGCTTTTTAAGTGCACTAAGTGGGATCAAGAATTCCCTCATATGTACAATGCCATGAAGTCCATTCGACAGGATTCATGGGATCATCTTATCAAACCTATCGACCAAGCATTTATTTCAGATCACACACGTCGTGATCGTTTTTTTAGTAATATCCGCGAGCTTGATTCCAAAAACGGGCTGGATGATTTGAGTTATGTTCTAGTCTCTTTGAATGAAACTAATTTTTTTGATTCAACTAAGGCCATGTTTAAGTGTATTGAAAATGCAGGTGATCCTCAATGCATTGAACGTCAAGGGAGAATCCCTCTTAAGCGTTCATTGAAAAATATTGTTAGTCTAATTGATATCGAACAAGAAACAATTGCGCGTGCATCACGCCTCGTTCGTCAGCTCAATAAAGCATTAGGCGAAAATCAGGAGCCTGTTAGAAAAGAAATTAACAAATTCCGCGCAAACCCTTTATACATCCCTCTTCGTTTGAAATTAATCGATGCATTTGCACAAAAAATAAAGTCTGGATTGTCCTCTGAAGATCGCACTTTCCTATCAAAAATTTTTCTGACTGGAACAACTCAAGGTAATGAACCTTGGATTTATGAATGGCTACAAAACAGCAAAATGAATCGTCAAAAATTTCGCGACTTGATTGAATACCCCATATTGGTCAACCCGGATTTTGCAGCTGAGTTTAGAGGTATTGAAAAAGCTTATGATTCTAATTTCGCCTGCTCGATTAAATCCACTCAAGAAGCTAACAAGTTAATCAGTTTTGATTTCAAGACTCATTTCTATGATTATGGACAAATCATCCGCAGCCAAGGGATGAAAGACTTTTTTGATTTTGCATCCGAATCAATGGTTGGCCTTAAGCTCTCCACGGAAGTCTGTCGTGAATTAGAAAAGAATAGCTATGGGGTTAATCTACCTTTAGCCCTCGCTCGTCTTTCACAGTTTCTCTCAGAAAAAAATCGCTATGACCTCATTAAGTTTTTAGTAACGAGCACTACCTTAAAAGGAAATTCCGAAAATACTTTTGCCGAGAATCTTTATCTTCCTGACTTTGCCACAGGAAATATTTTCTCTTCAGCAAATGCACTAAATAGTGAAATTACAGCTTCAACCAGAGAATTCTATCCTCTCGTCTATGACATTTTGAAAAACTTTCCGTCGGAGGCTTACGTTGATCTAGGTATATTACTAGAAGACGCATTTAAAAGTGAAAATGATGGCAAAGCTATTGGTGTTGCAGACTACTGGAACTTTTTCACTGATGAAGAGAAAAATTTTATTTTTAACTTTGTAGACAGGCACTTCGACAATGAATCGAATTACGTTCTGCTCTTCGACTTTTATTCAAAGTTTTTAGATGATTTTTATGATGTTCAACCACTTCTAAAAGAGAGTTGGTCAGGTTCGGATGAAAAACGTGAAATATCCTATCTCACCCTGCAAGATTTCTTTTACAACCTGGCAGGTAAGGAAACTTTATTAGACTTTAAAAGATTCTTTTCAAGAGATCACATCTTAAGGGTTTTGGAAGTCATTTCAAACGGTCAGAAGATTGCAGACAAGGCAAAGTCTGAATTGAATGATCGTTATTCGGATGATTACGTTAGGCAAATCAAAACAAATAATTATCAGTTCAAAGTTACTTACAATTCAGGCAATAATACTTTTTATGACTCAGAAGTTCTACTTGATTGTATGAAGAAATTCAGTGAGCTCGATAATGGTATTTATCACCTAGTCCGTAACCTTCCTTCAGCTTGTTCAAAAATTACAAATGAAAACATCGCATTCAGGCTTTACGGCTGGTTAAATTCAATTGAAAACTCTTATCTTGAATTCAAAAAAGGTTCAAGACCTGAGGATTCATTATTTAATGATCAGGGTCTTCTAAGTCCACTTATGTTGAACACAACAATAGCTACGACGAAGCTTCTGGATTCAATTCTAGGACCAGTGGATGCAAAACTTCCCACCAAAGGAGGTGTTGATTATTTACTAGAGAGCATGCGCTTTCATTTAGTAGAAAAGAAAGTTGCCAATACACTTGAGAAAAATATTGATCTTCTTAGTAAGTACGCCGATGTAAATAGTGCTAATAATATTCTTTATCGAAACTCTTTAATTAGAAAATTTAGTGATGAAGAAGTTTTCAAAGAAACAAATGTTGTCTTAGGAAATATTTCAAGCCTTTCGCAACAATATGCAGAATGGGTTAAGAAAGGGAAACTCACTGAGACTCAAAACCGCTCGCTTGGAAAATATGATCCAAAGTACTCATGTGCTCAATCTATTAATCAGGTTGTCTCTCCATATCCATGCCCTTCAGTTGACGTCATCAAAAAACATACAAATGGTATGCTTAATTACTTAACAACAATTCATGATCCAGCTGTAGGTTCGCCTTTATCGCTTTTATTAAAGGCCTTAAAACCAGATGAAGGATTATACATCCCTCACAATGGTAAAAATCCATATAAATATAGAATGTCACTTAAAGAAGTATTTCAATACTTCTACGATGCCAGCGATCGCAATTTAAAAGTGAACAATATGGAAATGCTTTTTGTTAACGAAAAAGGTCACCCCTCACGTGAAAATGTAACAACACTGGAAAGAATTGAAACAGTTATTCGCGAAGTTCGTTTTGGAAATAACTATCTAGGAACTGCATTTTTGAATGGTATTGTAAGCGCTGATGATTATAACGAAGAAGCAAAAGAGCGCAGAAAGCTTCTTTCTCGTTGTTTAAAAATACCAGGAATCCGTTGTGCAAGACCAATGAGCAAAAATGATCTTCGAATGGGCAGAAACTCATTGGAAGCTTTTGATTCCCTCATAGACATTAATAACGGTAGAGGCCTTGAACCTCGATTACGTTATGGTGACTTCCTCAGAACATTTGAAACAACCCTAGTGGCATCTTCAGCTAAAAACGCACAAGCTGTTCAACTTTTCCCTTTAAGAGATGAACTTCTTCTTCAACATAATGGTCGCTTACTCGCAGAAATGACTTTGATGACCTCTTGGTCAAATGCCGCTCGAGTTATTCGGGATCGAGTTGGGCGAACGAGACAGGATTTTGAAACTTTTATAAATCGCGATGACTTTGCTAAAGTTGATAGAGCATTACTCAGAGGGTTTCACCTCCCTAAAGCTTCAGCATCTACAGAAAGACTTATTAAAAAGATTCAGCAAACGCCAGTGGGAGAGAACGAAAATCTACTTTCGCAAACAATCGAATGGGTTGCAGAACTTAACTATGATCAAACTCGCTTGGTTGAAGACACAGTAGCAAGACTTATGGTAATTGGAGCTTACTTAGGTTCTCCAGATGTTGTTTTTGAAGGAAAAACGACAACTCAGATCTCTCGTTACAAAGATAATAATCTTTTCCAGGTATTCCTAACGCTTGAAAAGTTAGTTGATTACTGGCCGACTCTTAAAAAGGTCTTTCCTTCAGATACAAAACTTATTGATGTCATCAAACCAGTTAATACTGCTTTAGTGTTTTTCACTGACAAATTAACAGCTTCAGATGATGCTCAAAAAAACATTGCTTACATTGCTTTAAATGATCTCTACGCTGTTCTCCAGTCTGTCTTGTTTGAAGATATGGGCGCAGAAGAGAATACAGGAATAAACTTCATAATTGCTGGTCTTGGCCAGCCTTCACTTGTCTCACAAACTTATCAGGTCATCAGAGACGATTATAAGCTCCTCGATCATTTTCATGCAGGACAGGCGCAGTTTTTTAATTCCGCTGCTACAAACATCAAACGAGTTATTGCTGCTAAAAATGTCGACTTAACGCCACTCAGAGACTATTTAAGATTCACCACGAAGTCTCAAATATGTTTAAAAGGCCAAACAAATTGTAAGAGCAATTACCATTACGATGAGCCAGTGCAATTGCTGAAATACTTAAATAAGAAGTCTACTACGGGCGAAACTCACTTCTCAATCATGACTCGTAAAGTATTGTCTGAAAATTTTGATCAACTAACAAAAATGTTGGAAGATCTCCTCCCATGCCTTAAAGTCAAACAGATTAATCCACCATTAGTTGCAGATTAGTTTTTTCCAAGATTTACCTTGTTGAAGATTAAAAAAGTCGTCTTATACTATTAAGAAGCATTCATTCTAAAAACGAGGCCTTGTTTTGAAAGTTTTATCTCTCATGCCTAAATCGTCTTCGAAAGTTTCTCGAGGGGAAAGAGAACTTTCTGAAAAAGACGTCACCGAATTTCCCCGTGGACTCATTCCTGGTGAATGGATTTGCATTCATGATGATCACTCAAAAAAATACTACGTTGGATACTGTAATCCATTTTCAGAAAATTTCTTTAAAATAAAAATCGTCTCAGTTGCTGATAAAGAAATGATGAAATCATCTGAAGTAGACGTTGCAAAAAACCTTATTGAAGCTCATATTCGAAGAGCAGTTCAAATTCGTAGTGAATATAAAAATTATCAAAATGGATCTAGGATCGTTCATGGCTTAAATGATGGACTACCTGGCTTAATAGTAGATAGTTATCAAGATGTTCTATTCATCCAAATAAATACAGCGGGCATCGATCGTTTTCGCAAAGAAATAGGTCAATGGTTTTCTGAACTTTTTCCAAAACACAAAGTACTATTTTTTGATAATGCTCAATATAGAAAAGCAGAAGTCCTTCCTGTTCATGAGTTAAATCTAGACATTCCCCACCTGCTGGTTAATGAAAATGGACTGAATTATCAAATACCATCGGAAGTAGTTCAGAAGATTGGTTATTATTACGACCATAGAGAAAATAGGAAAAAAGCTAAAGATTTAATTTCATCTATTAATAAATCATTTGAAGGTGGCCTTGATCTTTTTTCATATGTCGGAAGCTGGGGATTACATTTGTTACAGGCCGGTGTTCATCACGTAACTTTTGTTGATCAAGGGGCAATGGAGCAAGTGACCAATTCCAATCTTGAATTAAACAACTTCTCTGGTCGTGGCCAATTTCTCAGAGCGGATGTTTTTAAATATTTAGACGAAGCAAATGTTGCTGGTAAAAAATTTGATGTTGTTGTCAGTGATCCTCCAGCATTTACCAAATCTGAAAAAAATAAAAATTCAGCAATTCTTGGATATGAAAAACTACACACCAAAGCCATGAAGCTTATCAACGACAATGGCGTTTTTGTCGTGGCTTCTTGTACACATTATGTTTCGTTCGAAGAATTGGATAAAACAGTCCAGGAAGCAGCATTTAAAAATGGAAAGATAGTCCACCTTTTGGATCTTGGTGTTCAAGGACATGATCACCCATTTACTGGATTTAACGATAAAGGTTTTTATATAAAATATATAGCTTACAGAGTTCATAGAGGTTTATAAATGAGCACAGAAATGAGATCTAAAATCAATACGGCCTTAACACAAGCAAAGAGCGTTATCTTTGGGCAAGATGCGCTTCTGGATGCGATTATGGCATCTTTGATTTGTGAGGGACATTTACTAATTGAAGGCATGCCAGGACTGGGAAAAACACTTTCAGTCTCAACGATCAGTAAACTTTGTGATTTGTCTTTCAAGAGAATTCAATTTACACCTGATCTTCTACCATCAGATTTAATTGGAACTATGATTTATAGTCAGAAGGATGAACAATTTAATACCAAATTCGGTCCTATTTTTACACAGCTATTGCTTGCCGATGAAATCAACAGAGCCCCTGCAAAAGTTCAAGCTGCTCTTTTAGAAGCTATGGCTGAAAAGCAAGTTACAATTGGAGAAGAAACTCATAGGCTCTCTTCTCCTTTCGTTGTTCTTGCCACTCAAAACCCAATTGAACAAGAAGGGACTTATCAGTTACCTGAAGCCCAACTTGACCGTTTTATGATGAAGGTCAATGTTGATTATCCTTCATTTAAAGCCGAAAAAAATATTATCGAATTGAAAAAAGGCGCCGCTCAGAAATTGGAAGCTGTTCTTTCGACAGACGACTTGTTATTAGCACAAGAAGCTGTTGACAAGATTTATGTCGATGAAAAAATAAAAGATTTAATTGTAAAAATTGTACACGCGACAAGGCCCGGCTCCGAATTCTTCAAAAAAGAATACAACGGCGTCATCACTTCTGGTGCTTCTCCTCGTGCTGTTATTTGGTTATACAGAATTTCTAAATACATGGCTTTCATGGAAGGTAAAGATTTTGTTTCACCCGATCATATTCTAAAAATTGTTCCTTCGGTATTGGGACACAGAATGATACTTTCATATGAAGCTTCGATTGATAATTTCAAAGGAGCAGACGTCGCTTTAAAAATTGCTAAGACGCTTGTGTAAATATGAATATAGCTGAAGTTAGAAAGGTCGTTGGTAAGCTTAAGTCGAATATTTTTCGAAACGCAAACTCACATTCTATCGGCATGCTGAAAACGAATTTTAAGGGGACTGGATTACAATTCAAAGAGCACCAAGTTTATACCTTTGGGGATGACATTCGATTTATTGACTGGAAAATTCTCGCTAAAACCAGTCATCCCTATGTTAAAACATTTAACGAAGAAAGAAATGTTGAAATCGTTGTTTTGATTGACGCCTCTTCGACAATGCTTACAGGCTACAATGGAGTTTCAAAGCTTCAAGCGGCGATTGAAATTTGTTGTCTTCTTTACTTATTGGCCAAAGAAACTAATGACTTTGTCCATGCTCTGATTGTGACTGATGAAATCATCAACATTCCCAAAAAATCTGGAGAAGAAGGCATTTCTCATTTCATTTCTGTTTTAGAAGAAAAAAAGATTCTCAACGAAAAGGGACAGGTCAATTTTCAACGTTTCGTTGATGAGAATGTGGATAAAAAACAAAAATATCTTTCTATTATGAAGCATCTAACTCGCAGGAGAGAGATCGTTCTTCTTTCCGACTTCAATGACTTCTTGGATGCAGATGTTCTTAAAAAATTGCTTTTCAGATCTAATGTTCATTGCTTTCAATTGTTATCACCATTAGATGAAACAAAAAAACTACCGTTTTCTTTACATGCAGCATCTTCAGGTAAATCACGCTCAACTGTTGGGAAATATGATTTTTTGGGCAAGCGTGATCTTGTTAACGAATTTGGAAAAAAATTTAAAAGACTACGTGTACATGAGAAATATCTTGATAATTTTGTGAAGGAGATGCGATGAAAAGATTCATTTCTCTCTTCGCGGTAGTTATCCTTTTGTCTCTGCAGACAGCTCTTGCAACAAACGTCGAAATGTCGATAACAGATTCAAAAAAACTTATTGAAGGTGATGTTTTTGAAAGTGTTATTCGTATTTGGCCTATCGAAACTTCAGACTACTCGCCGTTTAAGAGCATGCAAGGTCGATCGCTTTTTGGTGCGTTTTATGTTGTTAGCATTAATGATATTAGCCCGTCTGAAAACAACGTAGAAGTTTTAGAAATTAAATTAACTGCAATTGTGAAAACATCCAAAAAAGAAAATGTTGAAACTATAATTGTGAATGGAGAGACTCTTCCAATTATATGGAAAGGCCCCAATATTCAAGCGCTAAAAAATAAGTCAAAGGAATACTACATTCTCGATCAAGGTACTATCTTGGGAATTCATTGGACATACATTGCCGCGATTGCCATGTTGGTATTAGGTCTCCTTTATTTCTTCAGAAAAAAACTAGTTACGTTCTTAAAGAAAAATAAGAAAATAGAAGAATATTCGCCATTATTTTTCAATAACGTTTTTTCCTCTGCAACAACCCGAGAGGATTTCGAACGTGTCTATGCATTAAAAGACAAATGGGTTCCTCTTCTTCAAGTGCAATCACCGGCATATAAAGAATATTTTACAATCCTTAATCAACATCAATATAAACGCCACTGGACAAATGATGATCTAAGCGAAGTTAAAGCTGCGTTTGAGCCCATTAGAAGAAGTTTTGAGGTGAAGAAGTGAGTTTTATCAACACTCAGTATATTCCTCACATCTTAGGCGCAATATTGTTGTTGTGGGTGCTTCTGTTATGGCAAGATAACAAGTTTTTTAACTGGATCAAAACTTATTGGTTCTATAAGCGAAGTTGGATAAATCGAATTTCCTCTTTCTTCTATTTGTTGGGGATGACTGGAATCTTGTTTTCCTTGCTTGATCTTAGAGGGCCTGAGGAGAAAATCAAATCCAATATTCCCGATCAAAGAACGATAATTGTCATTGATAGTTCAGCCAGTATGCTTGCGGAGGATGTAAGACCCTCTCGCTTTGTAAAGTCGCTCCAATTGGCCAGACACTTTGTAAAAAACACAGCGGGTCACCAGATAGCCATAGTTCTCTTCTCCGATATCCAAAAGCGCATTGTCCCTTTTACCGATGATATTGACTTGCTCGATTCACGCCTTTCAGCTTTAGAAAAAACAAACTCGGTTGCAGGTGGTTCAAATATTGCTCAAGCAGTTTCTGAATCCATTCAATACTTTGAAACTGAAGAAGAAGATCAGAAATCAATTGTTGGTAATATTCTAGTTTTCACAGATGCTGAAGAAAATGAAGGTGGAATGGATATTGAAATTGGATCAAATATTAATTTAGCCGTTGTAGGTTTAGGAACATCGAAAGGGAGCTCTATTCCTTTACGTTGGGACGATGGTTCATTCAGAGGATACAAAACATTTAATGGTGAGCAAGTTATTACCAAGCTCGATGAAAACTTTTTAAAGAAAATGGGTAAGAAAGTTAAAAATTATCGTTATTGGGTCGCAAATTCATACTCTCTTCCAACAGATGAAATTATTAGCTTCTTCCGAAGCTCTTACAACAAAACTGTAGGCAAAGGTGATCTTAGGATAAGGCCAGTGTTCTCGCACCTCATACTCATTCCAGCTATACTTCTATATTGCATTGGTGTTTTGTTAGGCCGGTTCAAAACTTTTACTACTGCGATCTTGCTTTGTTTGATTTCGTTTTCATCACCTTCAAAGGCCAATGAAAAAGAATCCAAAAAACTTTCTCCTGAAGTATTGAATGATCTAGAGAAGATGAAATCAGGAAAAGCCGACAGGGTTGAAGTTTTGAAAACGGCGGAAAAACTTCTTCGTGAAAATCAAACTGAAAAAGCAGCTGCACTTTACGAAGAGTACGCAAGACCAGAAGATGAAGAAGAAATTGTATTTAATCGCGCAACATCGCTCTTGAAGAAGGGCCAAGTCAAAGAAGCAATGCCCTTTGTACAGAAACTTCTTAAAGAATCTAAAAATGAGGCACTAAAAGATAAGTTGAGAAATAATCTAGTTGTTTCTGTTGATCAGATGGAAAAGAAGAAAGAGCAACAACAAAATAAAGATCAAAAGCAGGATCAAAAAGATGATCAGCAAAATGATCAAAACCAAGATCAAAATAAAAAAAATAAAGGAAATAAGGACGAAAAAAACGATCAGTCAAATGGACAAGATCAAAAAGAAAATAAAGATAAAAAAGACCAAAAAGGTGATGAGAAAGATTCTCAAAACAAGAGTCAAAGTGATCCTTCTAAAGACGATCAATCAAAAGAAGGTAAAGAAAACGAAAAAGAAAAAAACAAAAAAGATCCAAAAGATATAAAAGCACCTCCACGAGAAACTAAACCTCAATCAGTTGAGGAAAAAGAAAAAATGATCGAGCAGCAAAGAAAAATGGTAAAGACGCCAGCAATGGTAAAACAGATTCTCAGTAATGATCGTGAACTACAAAAGAGAATGATGGACACATCGACCAACGAGCGTGGCCAGATGAAACCAAAAAGAGATTGGTAAGATTATGAAAAAATTTTTTCTTTATATGATCCTTTCTGTACTTTCACTCACTACAGTTTGGGCCGAAGATGTTGAAGTTTTGATTGAGCCCAAAGAAGCAGTTGTAAATGAAAGTTTCTTCGTAACATTTAAATTTAAGGTTTCAGGAGATGATGAGCCTTTTATTTCTTTTACACCCTATGGAGCCTCTGTTCTAGGAAAACGCTCTCAGGGTATTTCAATTTCCACTGTAGTCATAAATGGAAAATTTACAACTACTAAAGAGCAGGCCATCGTTTATGAACTTCAAGCTGATCGTACGGGGCAAGCCTACTTAAGAAACATAAAAGTTGAATTAGGTGGAAAAACCATAAATCTAAAAGAAGTTCGTATTACGGTTTTAAATGAGCCACGACGTGTGCCCGATGTTTTTATGGAAGCCGAAGCATCGAAAACAAAAGTATATATAGGCGAAGGTATAGATGTTAATTATTACCTCTATTACAAGGGAGCTGTCGGTGGAGCTGATGTAAAAGAGTTTCCTAAGTTAAATAAGTTTATCAAACGCTTCCACCGAATCAATTTACCTCCTGAGTCTGTTCAATATCGCGGTCAAATTCTTCGCAGGCAATTGGCCTATTCTGCTCGATTGTATCCAGAAAAAGTTGGCTCAGCTATTCTTGATCCAATGAAGATGTCGATTCAAATTGTAGAGAATCAATATGGTGGTTTTGGTTTTGGTACTCAGACATTCAAAAATCGAGATATAGCTAGTCCTGTTATTGATGTAGAGGTACTTCCCTTACCAAGCGAAGGTGTGCCAGCGAGCTTCACAGGATTAGTGGGAGAACACCAATTTTCACTTAGTGTTCCCAAAAACAAATTTTTGATAAATGAACCAATCGAAATCAAATTAGAAGTAAGAGGAAAAGGTGCTTTAGAAAACTTCGACGCTCCAGTTATTTTTGCTGATAAAAATCTAGAGCAATTCGATACAAAATCAGAGGTGACAGAACTAGGAAACCAAGAAGCTAAAAAGATTTTTGAATATACTTTGCTTGCGAGAGGTCCAGTGGACATTGCCGGTCGTGAATTGGCCTTAGCTTATTTTGATCCGTCATCAGGAAAGTACATTGAGAAAAAAATCACTGTGCCTGCTTTAACTGTTAGTGGAGTCGCAGCACCACAAAGTCAAACTACAGTTCCTTCATCACCGCAAAATGAAGAAGTAAAAATGCCAGGAACATCTTTCCTTGATAATCTTTTCAGCAAGTCAAAAGAAGTAACGCCAAATTCTCCAGGTCTTGTTGGTCCAGTGTCATTTCATGAGAAGGGATGGGGGTCTTATTTCTTCCATGTTCTCAATATTGTCCTCGCCCTAATCATTACTTTAGTGTGCTTGCACTGGTATAGAAGCCTTAAAAACATGGACCTTCCTAAGGACCATACTGTAAAAAATAGTTTAAAAACTTTGAAGAAAAAGGGGCTCAATTATCCAGATCTTTACAAAATCCTTTGCTCGTTGGATAAAGAGAACAAAATGTCAGCGGGCGGAGTTTCTGTTCAAAATATTTTGGAATCAAGTCGATTGAGCAAAGAAGCAAAAGATTATTTCAAAGAAGCCTTAAACTCCACTGAACAAGTCCAATATGGTCAAAGTTCGGCTCAAAGGCCAGTTGCATTTAATAATAAATATTTTACAGAACTGGTTAAATACCTATGATGATCATCAGAGATTTAAAAGAAATAAGTGAAAAATACGGTGATGACAAAGTCTATGTAACGATTGGGAACTTTGATGGTGTTCATGTTGGGCATCAAGATTTTTTAAGCTCGATAAAGAGAGAGTGCACCAAAGACCATGCAAAATTCGTTCTTGTAACTTTCATTCCACATCCTCACCAAGTTTTGAAGGGGCTTACTAGTTTTCTCATTAATACTTACGAAGAAAGACGTGAGCTAGTGAAATCCTGTGGAGTTGATTATCTCCTCGAAATTGATTTTACACGTGACTTTAGTACTCTTGGACCCGAACAATTTCTTGAAAACTTCATCTTTTCAAATAAAGGCGTGGAAAAAATTTTTCTCGGACACGACTTTGCTTTCGGTGCTAATAAGTCCGGCGACTTTAATGTTGCCCAAAATTTCTGTAAAAACAAAAACACCCAACTTGTTTTGCAAAAAGAATTTACGATTAATAAAAAGCAAGTTTCTTCAACTGTAGTTCGAAAGGCGATTGAAGCTGGAAATATGGAATCGGCTAAAGAACTTTTAGGTCGCGAATACTTTATTTCTGGACGAGTCATTAAAGGTGAAGGGCGTGGGAAAAAAATTGGATTTCCTACTGCGAATTTAGGTTACAGTAAGGAACTCATTGTTCCGGCCAAGGGTGTTTACATAACACAAGTTCGCATTAAGGATATGGTTTACAATTCCGTCACAAACATAGGCCACAATCCGACTTTTAATACAGGTTACGACATTCATATTGAGTCCCATCTTTTAGATTTTACCCATGATATTTATGGCGAAGAAATTCGTGTGCTTTTTATCAAAAAGTTGCGTGAAGAGAAAAAGTTCCCAAGCGTAAATGAACTCATTCACCAAATATCTCAAGATGTGAATGATACAAAGAATTTTTTCAATCATGCTTAGACTTGGTTTAATTGGTAAAGATATTTCGCATTCCAGATCTCCTGAAATGTACAAGAGACTCATTCATGAAGATTTCACCTATGATTTACTCGATTATGCCAACGAAAGCAGTATTCCAGATCTCGCTTCACTAAGAATTAAATATGATGGGCTTAACATCACGGCACCATATAAAAAGCATTTTTTAACAAGCGTAGAACTTACACCCAATGCAAAAGAGTTGAATGCAATTAACTGTCTTAAGTTTGTTGGTGAGAAAGTTTTTGGCGAGAATACGGATTATTTAGCTATACTCAAGCTCTTACCTCAACATGTAATCCCTCATTCAAAAGTTAAAGTTCTAGGCGATGGAGCCATGGCCTCTGTTGTGATCCATGCCTTGAATAAATTGAAAATTCCACATGAACAATTTTCCAGAAAAAAAGATGAGCATTTTGATACACTAAATTTTAATGAAGATCACAACCTCATCATTAACTGCTGTGGAAGAGGTTATGTTTATGATGGAAGTTTAACTCCAGATTCTCACTTCTGGGATTTGAATTACAATAGCACTAAGCAGTGGTCAATAATTTCCAATACAGGAGCAAAATACTCTGATGGTTTAGAGCTTTTGGAGTTGCAGGCGTTATACGCTGTTCAGTTTTGGTCTGCCAGATAATCTTTCCAATAACTTCGTTCAAGTCTCCCGAATCGATGCCGATAAGTTATCAAAATTTGATAAAGGGATCGAGACTAACTCATGTTCAGAAAAGAATTTGTTGAAGTCATAACAAAAACGGGAATGGTGCCTATTAAGGACTTACGCCCGCTCATCGTGGATAAAGACCCACTCGTTATTTCAGAGTTGGGTTTACTCCAGTTTAAGTTTTTTGATGATACGAGATTTGCAAAACAAGTTGCAGAGAACTACAACCTCACATATATCGATCTCTCCAAAGCAAAAATACCAGAACGAATTTTAAAGATAGTTAAGAAAAGTGACATTATTAAATTTCGTGTTCTTCCTATTCAGAAAAATGCGAAAGCAGTAAGTGTTGCGATCTATGATCCTTCACTCATAAAAATTCAAGCAGAACTGCAAGCATTGTTTCAATATCCAATTGAATTTATCCTAACAAGTTTGTCTTCATGGGCAGAAATTTTCTCAAGAGTTCCGGAAAACCTAGAAGATGTTCTTGAAACAATTCGTGAAATCAAAGCCGATTCGAAGAAAGAAGACAACATCAATGAAGATGACATCGGTGACGATGTTATTAGATACGTTAATCGTATTCTTGCAGAAGCATTTGTTAATAAGTGTTCTGATATTCACATTGAACCCTATGAGAATAATTTTAGAATTCGTTATCGCCAAGATGGAAGTTTGGTTGAATCAGCTCGACCACCTAAGAACTTAATGCTTCCGATAATATCGAGAGTAAAAATTCTTGCCCAGATGGATATTTCAGAACGTCGTAAACCACAAGACGGTCGTATTAAATTAGAAATTGGCGGTAAGCCAATCGATTATCGTGTGTCTTCACTACCAACATTATTTGGTGAAAAAATTGTACTTCGACTTTTAGATCAATCGAACCTGCAGCTTGATATGACCAAACTTGGATTCGAGCCTAAACAGCTTGAAGTCTTCAAGGAAGGAATCTACAAGCCGTACGGAATGTGTCTTGTCACCGGGCCAACGGGTTCGGGAAAAACAACGACCCTATACTCGGCCCTTGCAGAGTTAAATAAAGTTGATACCAATATTTCGACTGCTGAAGATCCAGTTGAATTTAACTTAGAAGGGATCAACCAGGTTAATGTTAAAAGAGATATAGGTTTAACGTTCGCAGTGGCCCTGAAATCATTTCTTAGACAAGATCCCGACATTATCATGGTGGGAGAGATTCGTGATCATGAGGTTGGTGAAATTGCTGTTGAAGCGGCCCTCACAGGTCACTTAGTTTTATCTACTCTTCACACGAACGATGCTCCAAGTACAGTTACACGTTTAGTGAATATGGGAATTGAACCTTTCCTAGTAGCAGCCTCACTAAACGTTGTTGTCGCACAAAGACTTTGTCGTCGGATTTGTAAAGATTGCAAAGTTGTCGACACTTCCATTAAACCTGAATTCCTTGTTGCTTGTGGGATCTCACCAGCATCAGCAGAAAAAATTGTTGTACACAAAGGAAGTGGTTGTCCTACCTGTAACAACACAGGTTACAAAGGGCGAGTCGCGATTTATGAAGTTCTCGATATGACTCCAGCGATTAAAGAAATTCTTCTTCGTGGTGGCTCCGTAGATGAAATAAAAAAAATGGCCATTAAAGAAGGTATGAAGACCCTGCGGATGTGTGCTCTAACAAAAGTAGCACAAGGATTAACTACTATTGATGAAGCTGTTTCAAACTCAGCTGCTGATAAAATGTAATCAAGGAAAGTTGTATGAGCGATGAGAGACCAAAAAGTGGATCCACAAAAATTACGCAATCGGGAACGATTCAAGGTGGTGCCAACGAAAGTTTAAAAATTCAGCAGCTCTTCAAGTTGATGGTTGATAGTAACGCCTCCGACTTGCATATTACTTCTGGAACTTCTCCAGGGCTTCGTGTCCACGGAGAAATCATAAAAGTTAAAACATCTCCACTTTCAGGTGAAGATACAAAACGACTTATCTATCAAATTCTCACTGAAGATCAGAAGAATGAATTTGAAAAAAAACTCGAACTCGATTTCTCATTTGGTATTAAAGGGCTTGCACGTTTTCGTGCGAACGTTTTTAATTCAAAAGGTGCAGTCGCAGCTGTATTCAGGGTCATTCCTTCAATCATCCCAGATTTTAAAGCACTGAACTTGCCAAACGTTTTACTTAAAATGTGTGATGTTTCGAATGGGCTTATACTTGTTACGGGCCCCACTGGTTCTGGTAAATCAACGACACTTGCTTCGTTGATTGACTATCTCAACGCCAACGAAGCAGGCCACATTATCACACTTGAGGATCCCGTCGAGTTTGTACACGCGCATAAGTCGTGTTTGGTTAACCAACGTGAAATTGGTTCAGACTCTCTATCTTTTAGTAGTGCTTTAAAAAGTTTACTTCGTCAGGATCCGGATATCGTTCTCGTCGGAGAGCTTCGTGATATGGAAACTATTGAGGCGGCCCTGACAATTGCTGAAACAGGACACTTAGTTTTTGGTACTCTTCACACGAACTCGTGTGTTCAAACCATTAACCGTGTTATCAACGTTTTCCCAGCACATCAGCAGATTCAAATCAGAACCTTATTATCATTTGTTCTTCAAGGTATTGTTTCCCAGCAGTTAATTGCCAAATCTTTCGAAAAGGGACGTGTCGCCGCTATGGAAATTCTCGTTCCAACTGCAGGTATTAGAAACCTAATTCGTGAAGATAAATTGCACCAAGTATATTCACAGATGCAAATCGGACAAGATAAGACTGGTATGGTGACAATGAACCAAAGTTTGAGAAAGCATGTGGAATCGGGAGCAATTACGGCCGAAGTGGCGATGGGATATTCAAATTCTCCCGAAGAATTAGCACAACAATTGGGAATTAAGGTAAAATAATTCCATGGGTATTTTTAAGTACGAAGGGGTCGATGCGAATGGAAAAAAAATCGTCGGCCAGTTAGATGCATCTAATGAGAAGGAAGTGCGCAAAGCACTCCGTGGACAAAACGTTCGTGTTAAAAAAATTATCCCTCCTACCATCCTCGAATTCGATCTCGGCGCATGGATGGTTGAAAAAGGTTTTGGTTCCGCTATCAGCACTAAGGAGCTAGGTACCTTCACCAAACAGCTCTCAATCATGATTAGTGCCGGAGTTCCTATTCTCCAGAGCCTTGAAATCCTCTATCGATCTGAAAAAAATGCCTCGTTGAAATTAGCCATCAAGAACATTGCAACAGATGTTGGAGAAGGTAAAACAATTGCGGAGGCCATGGAAGCCCAGAAAGGTTTCAGTAAACTTTATTGCAATTTGGTAAAAGCAGGCGAAGCAGGTGGTATTCTCGATCAAATTCTCAAGAAGCTTGCTATTCACATGGAGAAGCAG
>CAMLRB010000009.1 GCA_946482295.1 uncultured Bacteriovorax sp.
CAGGATTAAATTTCAAAGGTGGTAGGGGAGAACATCTTAATCAGTTGCTTCAAATTGAAAACACTCAAAATCCTCTCTCGTGGCAAATTGGGGAGCTAAGAAACGCGAGCGGTGAAAAATTAAACCCAGAATACATAGAATTTTACGAAGTGATTAATCAATTTAGTTCGCCGGATTTAAATCACGAAACATATGCTGTAAATGGTAAATTCTTGAAGAAGTTGAATTCTCCTAAACTTGCATTCAATAAAAATCCATCCCAGTTTTTATGGATACAGTTAAAAGTCAGTGAAAAAATTCCAAAGGGAACATTCAAAGGTGAAATACATTTTAACCAAGGAAAAAATAAAACCAGTCTTCCGCTCACTATAGATGTGCTTAATTACAAACTGCCGAAGATTGATTTTCCTGTCGGTTTTATTGGCCTTGATCCATTACCTTCAAGTTATTTTCCAGGCACGGACTATCACGAAATTCGTAAAAAGTTTCGTTATCTCGCTTTAGAACAATTAAGTGAAGCAGGATTCACAACGTTTTCAGGATTGCCTGAAGCAAAAATCAAACAAAAAGGAAATCAGATAGAAATCGATTCGAGTGAACTTGATGAGCTCTTTGAAAAAAGTAGAAAACTCAACATTGGAGCTATTGTATATAGCTATGGCGGAAAATTTCCTCAACAATTGTTAGAGGTCAATGGCGTTGATATATCCCAAAAATTACAGGCGTTATTGAGTAAAAAAAATTGGCCCAAGATTGTTCATATCTTTAGCGATGAAGCCAATGGTTATTCTGATCAAATGATAAATGATGTAGAAAAAGCTCAAAAGTTGAAGACTCAATTTCCATTTCTCCCGCTTGGAGGCTTTGGTTCTTATCATGATCGGTCAGCGGGTGTTCTCAATAAACATTTTGAATTTGGTTTTTATTCAAGTATCAGTCAGAGAGAGATCAAAAATATTCTTTCACAAAACAAATCCTGGGGGCTCTATAATGTGAGTGCTGGCAACTATGATGATCCACGCATGAGTTTTGGGCCTATCCTTTTTACTGCACGCAAAGCTGGACTGTCGCAATATTTAGAATGGAGTTCTGCAGGATTTAATAATTATCCATATTATGAACTGGATGGTCGTGAGGCCGATGTCGTTAATTTCTATCCAACGATTGAGGGAAAACTCTATCCCTCAATAAGATTTGAACTCGCCACAGAAGGATTACAGTTTTATCGAAAGATGGTTTTACTTGAGAATCTCATAAAGATTAACAAGGGGACCGGTCGACCTGTAGGAAATGCGAGGGCCTGGCTGGACGCTTTTAGAGGGAAATATAGTTTTACTTCTACGGGTGATTTGAAAGAGTTGAAAAAAATAAATTTTCATCAAATGAATGCAGAACTTACACAACAATTGCAATTGCTAGTTGCTCAAAAATTAGAATTACTTTCGACGAGGTGATCTTCACCTCGTCTCAAATCCCTTTTTTCCCCGCTAACTTAATTTAAATTTAAGCTCATCAAATAAAATCTCAAAAAACTAGATTCATGAATGGCACTGCAATTGCTTTTCGAGAAGCCGTCAGGGCTTCACACTTAAGGAGTTGAGAGTGCAAAAGAAAGACAAAAATAAAAAGACATCGAGCAATGGAAATGGACAATCTCATTTTAAGTCTCGTTCATATACTGAGCGCGATGTTCTTCACGCAGGTCGATGTTTCAGGAAAAGGAAAATTGGCGTTTGGACAACTTACAGCTTAATGAACAAAATTTGCAGCGAAGCTTCTCGTGAAGAAGACATCGGAGTTTTGGGGGAAAGTCTATGAACAATCTTGCAGCTTCAACAAATGGAAGTTTGAATATTGAAGAGTTCAATATGGCCGATACTTTTTTCACTGAAAGCCAGGCGTTTAAACGTGTGCAAATGACAGAAAAAACATCTTCGATTGTTGACGTCATCCTGGCCTTATTTCTACTTCTTCTCTTTTCCCCCGTAATGATTATGGTTGCTATAGCTATTAAATGGTCAATGGGGGGAGATGTTTTTTATAAACAAACGCGCGTAGGTAAAAATGGTGAGCTTTTTTCAATTATTAAATTTCGAAGCATGATCGAAAATGCAGAGGCCCAAACTGGACCGATGCTAGCGGTTAAAAACGATCCGCGTATAACTCGATTAGGAAAATTTTTGCGCGCAAGCCATCTCGATGAACTTCCTCAGCTGTTTAATGTTTTAGCGGGTAATATGGCCTTCGTTGGTCCGCGTCCAGAGAGACCAGAATTTGTCGAAGTTTTTGAACGTGAAGTTCAAAATTACACGCGTAGAAGAGAAGTTAAACCTGGCATAACTGGCCTTGCACAAGTATGCCTACCATACGATGCTACTGCGAGAGAAAAACTAGAATATGACATTTATTACATCAACCATAAACAATCTGCTCTATTTAACATGATGATCTGTTATTACACGGCCGTTAAAATGCTCACTTTTTTTAAAAACTAATTAATCCAACCGGCCTTGTTCTGTCAGACTTAACAAGGTCCGAAGTACCTTTAAAATCATAAATCACCTGAACGAAATATTTCATTTTCTAGGAAATTAATACCCCTGTTTTTTTGCTTTCTTTTTCTTCAATTAAGATTCTCCCAGGAGAATTTATGATGAAAAAAAATGCAAAAAGCTTGATGCTTTCTCTCTTGGTACTATCGACATTGACTGCTTGTGAATCAAGTTCAGAAAATAACGGATCTCAGCCGAACAATCCTGAAGTTGTAGAAGGAAATGATAACGTAGTTGTACCTATTCCCAATGATCCCATTCCCACAGACGAACAAGTTGAATCTTCACCGTTTCAGCTTTCACCAATTGTTGAACATGAATTTCAAGCAGAAGGAAGCGACACACTCTATAAACCAGTTGGTGTCGGAGGTGGAGGGGCCATGAGTGGTTTCTCAATCTCACCTTATAGTTCACTTTGGTTTGTCGGAACTGATATGGGAACACTGTTTAGAAGTACAAACCGTGGAGTCACCTGGCTTCCGATAAATCATACTCAAACAATTTTTGCTTCCGATTTGGATAATGCAGTCGGTGTGGGATTTTCTTCAAATCCTTCTGTCGTCTTTCATGCTCCTTCTGGTTTGACACCCGTTAGGAGTGATGATGCTGGAAAAACCTGGAAGAAAATAGCGATGAATCTTCCATCAGGGGAGCGCATCCGTTATTGGCGCGGCCACAGTTATGATAGCACTTTAATGTACGCGGCCACGAGTAATGGTTTATGGCAATCGAAAGATACAGGAATAACCTGGACAAAACTTTCTGGCGTTTCCGGCGAATCAAAAGGAACATTCATTGATTACGCTAAAACAGGACATCATATTTATCATGCGACTAGTTCTGGTATCTACCGATCTTTAGATCAAGGTAAAAGCTTTACTCTTTTCTATAAACCCAATTCAGTTTCTATTCGCCAGTTCACGGCCGGAAGAGATGCCAATCAAATTACATTCGCTTTTATGGATAATGATGGAGAAAGTGCATGTTCAAATGTTTCGCAATTTGCAAGCGAATGGGGAGCTCAAAGTATGTCGGCCCACTATGCGAATTGCGGTTATGTTTGGACAGCAAAAAATGGCGCTCAATTTTCACGCACTAATAAAGAAGGCGGTGATCATTTGAAAATGGCCGAAAATAATTCACAAGTTCTTTATGTAACGGGTTCCACGAAGTGGATAAGACAATATGGAACAAAGATTTGGAAATCGACTGATGCTGGAAAAAGCTGGGGATTAAAACTCAATCAACTCAACTACGATGTCGTGCCATATGCACCATGGTCTCAGGATAAACTAGAATATAGTGCTGCTGCTCTGGACATCGGATGGTGGGATAGTGGTTATGAATCATTCGATATGCACTTAAGAAAAACAGCGGCCGCTGGTGGTACAGGATACTTCTTTCTACACACAACTAAAAATGGAGGTGATTTTTGGAATGCTCCGTTTACCAAATTTGCTGATACAGGAGAAAGAACTAAAGGGAAAAAATGGCAATCGACTGGCCTTGAAGTCACTACAGTCTATCGTTTCAAATTTCATCCGAAAAATCCACAATTGGGTTATGCCGCTATGGCCGATGTTGGTGGAATGGTGACGGAAGATGGAGGTATCTCGTTTCGTTTGAGCAAAGCTTACGACAATAGTAACTACGATTACGCATTTGATGAAAATGATGATCAACTCGTTTATGCAGTCACAGGTGCAGAACACGATTATCCGATGGAGTGGCATGCAAACAGCACTGTCTCAGAAGGAGGAGTTTTCAAATCAACGAACCGTGGACGTACATGGACGCGATTAACACCAAATAATTCTACTTACAAACGTCAGTATCTCTCTATTGCTTTTGATCAAGTAAATGATGTTTTATATGCAGGTTCACAAGGAGCAGGAATTATCAGATCGATAGATAGAGGGGCCACATGGGCAGCTTACAATAATGGCTTACCTGGTGGAGTAAAAATAATTCCACAGATTGAAGCAGACCCGGCAAATGGAGATGTTTATGCTCTATTGACTGGAGATGCACCAACATTTAGCAATCAATCTCAAACAGGAATTTATGTTTTGAGAAGTGGCAGTTCAACTTGGCAACTTCTTCGCTCTACTGTGAATCGTCCTAGTGGGGTTGATGCTGCTACAAAACTTTGGTTTTATCCAACAAGTTTTGCGATCGATTTTTCAAGTGGCAGTGATCGTCAAACGATTTGGCTTACTGATTATGAGAATAACAAAAACTGGTTAGCAACAGGAGTTTGGAAATCAACAGATGGTGGTGCGACATGGAATAGGAAAACTCAATACACTCATCCGCTAAGCATTACTCTCGATCTAAAAAATCCAGAGAATGTTTTTGTTAACGGTTTATGGCAAGTAGATGGACAATGGGGGCAAGGCGGTCTATTTTACTCGCGCGACGGTGGAAGCACCTGGAGAAAAAATACGGTGATTGCTTATCAAAAAAATGGGCGATCTTTAACCATAGATCCTAATAACAATGAAAAAGTTTTCTACGCTTTTTTCGGAAGTTCAATGTTACACGGACCTCGTCCCGAATAAATTCTTATATTTTTTAATGTTACTTTCTCTCTCCTGCATAAAGCAGGAGAGAGATCTTCCGACACTCTTAAAATACGATTACTCAAATCTTGCTATAAACAACCCTTCTCATAAAAACCATATTTTAAAAAAGCTTGAAAAGTTTCCACTCACTGAAAAAACAGAAACAGAAGTGAATCGACTTTTAAATCAAATGGGAGATGGTCATGTTGTTCTTTATAAAAATGGGAAGGCCCTTAATGAGTTAAAAACCACAGCCCTCCAATTCATTCCTGGCTCAGATTTTGTTAAAGAATGTTTAGAATGTCTTCCGGCCATTCCTTCTGGTAAATATAGATTGCAGAAAATTGCAAACAGTTCACCATCCACTTTTTTAAAAAAACATTTTTACGAAGTTGCGGCCTCTACTGAATGGGGTAGAAAGCACCGCTTGCTCTCAAAAATCACTAATGTGAATGTCGAGCTTGTCAATTTCAATGGACAAAGACGCGTGACCTGGGTGCCTGCACTTGAGAACAAAAAAAATATTTGTGTTGAATCTCAACGAATAAGTCCTACAAGTATTAAGGTAGCAGTTCATAGTTTATGGTGCGATCGAGGGGGGAAACTTAAGGCCCGAGATGAAATTATTCAAGAGTTCAGCAGAGAATGGTTTGCAGCTTTAAAAATTGTTAAACCTAGTGATCATATCATTTTCGATTTACGTGAAAATGGTGGCGGAAGTGATGCTGAAGTAAAAATCGTTATTAATAGTTTTTTCTCCAAAAGTGTTTATGCGGATAAGTACCAATATCTTTCTCAACATCAACCAGGTTTTAAAAAATACTTTTTCCACTCGAAATGGGCATCACCTGTTGAGGAATTCATCACAGTTTCATCACAAAAAGTTTTGCGCAATCGCTTGACGACACTCGTTTCTGCAGGCTGTTTTTCTTCGTGCGAGACGTTGGCATCTATTTTAAAAAATGAAGGACGCTCTGTTTTAATCGGTAGCACAACACATGGTGGAGCAGGAGATCCGCGTCTCTTTCAAATAGCAAGCACACAGTATCAAGTGAACTTGCCTGTATGTCTTGTTTGGCAAAAAGATAAGCGTCTTTTTGAAGGTGAAGGCGTTGTGCCACATATTCAACTTCATCAAAATTACAACGATGAAAAAGACTCTCTTTTACAATATGCACTCACCTTGAGTTTTACTCGATAGATGTTGTAACCTCGCTTGCGCTTCGTTTTATGAGGAGCAACTAACATTGAGGTTAAAATGTCCATCATCCAAAAACTCCGCCTTTTCATTGCCTTCATTTTTTTAGTTTTTTTGAGCAACGTTTTTGCTTATGAAGTATGGGTAAAAGATTTAACGAGTGAAAGATTTTATCTTTCTATTGAACAAACAGAGATCGGTTATAAACTTCATCACTATCATCAGACACGCGGTGATTATCCAGATCATCTTGAAGAAAAATTTTTCAAAGAGATCAATCTCATAGCTCCGTTTGTACGTGAAAAGTTTCCAAGTTACTCCCAGATGGACAAACTGACGATTTGGCCAATAGAGCCGGTTAGTGTATTCATTCATGGTGAAAAACAAAATGCCGTTCTGTGGGAAGTCACCGAAGTGTGGACAGATGAATGGGAGGACAAGTATTCGAAGTGGCTGCAAGAGGAAATAAGGCCAGATTTTTATCACAAATATAACATCGCTACAGATTGTGCAGATGCGCTTATTGGACTTCGTTGGATCTTCGCTCGTATGCATGGTCTCCCAGTGGCCAATACCCTGGCCGATACGGCCGATCTTTTCGGACACTATTCAATGCGAAGAATTTGGCTAAATCTTCCAACCGCTAACGAATGGCACGAAGATCAACTCTTTTTAACGGCGCTTGAATATGTGATGGATCTGGCAAGCACACGCACGATTAATCTTGATGGTTATCCCGTAAAGATTTCCCGCGAAGGAATGGTGCCTGGAACTTTCGTAGTTACTCAATCACCAAACGCTGGGCACGTAAAATTTATTTCTGAAAATCACTATAGCGAAGATTTTGAACTCCCTCTTTATACATTATCGTCAACTTCACCACGTGATCTCCGTCTTCTTATGCGTGAAGTTTTTGTAGATCAAGATTGGCCGGAACGAGGGCGAAAAGAGATTCTTGCTTTTCGCTGGCCTGTAATAAGAGAAGGGAAGTGGGTTCTAATGGAACCACAAGAGCACAAAAAATATTCAGAAGAGCAGTATGATGCCACTCTAAAAGAAAATTATCCAGCATTCATTAATTTTGTCGTTGCTCGCTTAAAAAATAATTACGATCCCATTAAGCTGGTTGAAATTGCTGTTAATGATATTTTGGATTCTGTAAAACGTCGTTTATTGATCGTAGAGAAAGGCTTTGAGTACTGTAAAAATCAGGATTGTGCTCCTGGGACCATTGGATATGAAGATTGGGCCACTCCTTCAAGAGACTCTCAATTAAAGGCCAAATTTGAAACGATTGATAAGCTTGTACGCGACTTTCTATTCATGGCACCGACTCTACAAACACAATGGGCAGATGGTCTAAGGCAGACAAAGTTTAAATTGTTGGGTCGTGATACAGATTTATCCGTTATCAGGTTTCTTGTTGATAATAATCTTCTTTCAAGTGACCCCTCAGTGCATCCAAATAAACGTTGGGGTTTTAATAAAGAAGATCATTCCATAAAATGGATTGAAGAAGCTAAAGCACTTTTCGCCAAAAGAAGCAGCATTATTGATAAAACGGATGAACCTTGCAACAGCACTGAATGCTTCCCTAAAAACATGCAATGGTTGGAACTCAATACATACCACGTCGATACAGAACTCAATCGATTATATGTGAGGGCCATATCATATTGTGCTCTTGTTGATAAATCAGCTTGTGATCTTTTAAAACAAAAAGGGAAAAGCTTTTCCAGTACATTTAATAAAAGTCAAAAATCGTTTGAAGAGTGGTTTTATTCTATTCCTCATTTCCATTCTGATCCAAGAGTAAGCAAAGCAAGAAGATGGGGAGAAATCGATGATGATACAATTGCGCGCGTTCTTCCTTACCATAATACGATCAAGATTGCTGAAAACAATTTAGCTCTCATAGATGGTAGGAAAATATATAATCTGCTGGATGGCACTCTTATTACTGAAACAAAAGACGATAATCGCATCTTTCTTTCTGACTCAGGATCGGCCTACAAAATTAACGATACAACCGGGGAACTAAAAAGATTATCTTGGTCGCAGGATGGAGTAGGACTTTGGAGGAGAGTAAATGACAAGACAAATATTTTACAGAAAGACAAAATACGCAAACTCGTATTTATAGACGAAAAGAATACTTTCTTTTTTAAGAAGCCAACACCTGACGGTCAAATCTATTTTACGGTTAAAGATGATGTAATTGAAATGATTACTAAATCTAGAGGAACATCATCTATCAATCAGGGTTTGCTAAGTGTAGTGAAAGATCCAGAAACCATTGTCTTTTACGACTTCAGCAAGAGAATGAGAAAAGAAGTTGCCTTAGACTCCAAAGTTCTTAAAGATCTTCAATCACTCAAGATTAGCTCATATAGCTTCCCTCACGTAGTTCTCGAATATAGAGATCGTGATAATGATCTCTATTATCCAGTTACGTTAAATTTAGAAACTTCGACTTTTAAAAAGATCGATGCTTTGAATGGCGAAAAAACTTTAGTGTTATGGTCGTCAGCAAAACAAAAGAAGGCCTTCATTCAAAAGAACTTCAATCGTGAGTTTCCTGAACTTTTTGGCATAAGATGGAATGAGAGAGACGAAGTAGAGGTTGCACCTTTGGCCAATTTGCTTCTTGGTGCAACAGAAGATGATAAAAAAATATATTTCATCAACGCTCGTGGTGGGCAATGGGATCAAAATCCAGTTAAAGAATTCATGGTTTGGGATGATGAAGATATCAAGAGTATAATTGCCCCAGTTGATTCTGAAGTGCGATTTTTTTCCTCTGTAGGTCCCTATTTTTCTTCACAAGAAAGAGGATTTCTCCTTTCGTTTGAGACTCAAAATAATTTTAGATTACCTAAAGATGTCCTTGAGAAAAATCTACTCTGCGATCTGCACAAAACAGCAGAGAAAATTTTCGTCTATAGGTTCTCAACAAATTATGGTGATTACTCATGTATGGGGGGCGGCTTTAGCATCTTCAAAAAATATTTTGATGACGAAATGATTCCTGATTTTTCACTTTATTCCTGGATAAACAATGAGAGTTTGAATGATCAGCGTTGGCAAAAAGATTTTTCAAATTTCCAAATTAAAAGTGGAACACTAATTGCACTCGGGAAGAACCTAAGTTTGTGGTGGAAACCCAAAAAAACTACAAAGTGATCTTAAAGTTTCTAAAATATTCAACCGTGGAGAGAAAGGTATGAAAAAGATTTGTGGCTATGTATTGATGTTCGGACTAGTTTCATTTGATCTTTATGCAAATGCTCAATTTACTTTGAGTAAAGCAAAAGCTCAGCTCGTAAATGACAACGTTAAGCTATCTATTGCTTATGAGCAGTACATTGCAACTCAAGCCGATGCGCAAGCAAAAGCTTTAAAACTTCTACCCGGTTTGTCTATTGATATGCTCGTCATGGATTATCAATATACAATTCTTCGCTCAGTCATTCCTGAACCTCATCGGTTTTTTGAAGCATCGGCAGCAAAAGATCTTACACACGCAGCTAGCTTAAACAGAACCATTGTTAAGAAAAACTTATTAGAAGATTTCGAAAAAACATTTTTCTTGCACCAGTATCATAAAGAAATGGTGGAATCCTCTGCTCGTGAACTTGAAATTAAGTCAGAGATAGCTGCTCGTTCACAAGAGGCCTATGATTTGGGAACAATCAGCTTTGACGATTATTACTATGCTCAAAGAGATGTCGTTGCAGCAAGAACACAACTCCTAAATGCAACAGAACTAGTTAAAACTGAAGAATTTGCAATGAGACTGATGTTACAAGTGAAAGATTCAGAAGCTGTGACATTTAACACGGAAGATTTCTATAACGGAAAACTTGCTTTTCCAGGAGCTTCTTCAGAGGCACAAGCTGTAGCGGTTAACAGCGCTCCAGAATTAGCTTCTTTTGATCATCTTATTGCCGCTGCAGAAAAACAAAAAAAAGGTGTAGCATTGTCTTGGTTGTCTTGGAGTGGAGTAGGATTCGATTATTTTGCGCGTAATTCCATTGCAAAATCTGAAATTCGCAAACTTCAACTTCAAAAAACTAAAACAACTCTAGAAATCAAAAATCAAGTTTCAGCTCACTATGCGATTCTCGATAACCATGAAGAAAAAATGGGGTACCAAGAGCAGTTAGTGGATATGGCCGAAGAGCAATATGCAAGAGCACTTTCAAACTATAATCAGAAACTTGGTACTTTCATTAATTTGAAAAAGGCTGAAATTTCTTTAATCTCTACAAAAAGAGAAATGAGAAGACTTCAATACGAACATGAACTCCAACTGATCAAGCTTAAACGACTGTTGGGATCGAATATGCTTACAAACGTCGTTCCCAAATTACAGTAAGGTACAAGAAATTTAAAAGTTAGGAGATATAATCATGAAAAGAGTATTTGCATTCGCACTCGTCGCTACAATGAGTGCTCAGTCGGCCTTTGCCTTGGATTACAGCGTCCTCTCAAACTTAGAAGATAACCTTAGCGGAATTCTAAAAAAATCAGAAGGACGTAAGAACATTGCTCAAATGAAAACTGCAGCCAACGAAAGAAACGTTGATGTAGAGATTGCGTTTCAAAATTATCTCATTGCTAAGAAAAAAGTGAGTGTGGCCCGCGCAGATTTTAATCCACTGAGAACAGGTCACCTTTTAGGGATCGCTCTTGGTTGGAACTATTTATGGGCCCCAATCGTAGCCGATGCTATACTGTCGATTCCGATGAAAATTCACAACGTGAACGAAAGCCAGTATCTCAAACAAGCATCAGCTTATAACTTAGCAGATGCCCGCGAAGCTCTTAACAATGAAATGGCCCACCTCTATTTTGATATTCTTTCTCACGAAGCCTTGATGAGATCGATTGATGAAGAAATTAAAATTCTAAATTTTCAGGAAAAGAGACTTGTTGAGAGACAGGCCCCAGTTGAAAGACGCGAAGAAGTTAGGGCCAGCATTCTAAATTTACAAAAAGAACGCACTCAATTTTACGATCTTTACCTAAAAGAATTGTCTGCAATTAGAACACTTCTTCGAATGGACGATACTCAGAAATTCGATTTGGCCCAAGTAGAACAAGAGCTTAACTCTTCTATTACTTATGGTTTGGATATGAAAAAACTTCAAGAGTTCGCGCTTGCTAATTCTAATAAATACAAAGTTTCTGTAAATCTTCACAGAGCTTCTCAAGCTAACGTGAAATCAGTTAAGTGGTCTATTCTTTCTTCTGAAGGACTTAATTTCCAGTATAAAAAGAAAGTAAAAATAGCGAAGAACGAAGAACGTGTAGCCGCCCTTCAGAGAGAATCAACAGAACTTGGAGTAAAAAATCAGGTTAAATTACAATTGGAAAAGCTCAATTCTTCACTGAAGATTTTTGCTAACTATGATCAAGTATCAGATGATTCTTTGAATTTTTTCGAAGATCAATATGAAATGCTGGAAGCTGGTAACGGCAGTGAAGACGCAGCTATCACATCTTCGATCGTGGCCATCAGAGATTTCAGAAGCAAAATTATTTCTCATTATTCGACATGGTCATCACTGGACGATTTCTCTGATTCGGCCAATATCTCATTTAAAGTTGGTGACCAGAATATTCTCAGCGAACTTGAGAGCAAACCTCTTTATTTCGTTTCGAAAGAAGATTTTGATGTGAGTAAGGCAAGCAATGGTCAAGGTTCAATCATGCTTAGCTTGAATAATGAAAAGGACCATGCTGTCGAATCTGTTGAGTACAGATTTGCAGACAGCAAGTTACCTGCGAAAAAAATCGAAGGCGATCGTCGTTTTGCTCTTATGTTGGAGAGTGCTCCTGCGGACGTAGCAGGTACTGCGATTGTGAGATTTGCGAACGGATATGAAATTGATCTTAAATTTTAATAAATATTATCCAAAGGGGATGACATGAAAAAAATTATCTTTTTTCTTTCACTGATCGCTTCTTACTCAATTTGGGCGCTTCATCCAAAACTGGATAAGGCGGTGAGATTGGTAGAGGACTGTTTAAAAACTGACGAAGTTTTACTCTGTAGCGAAGACATCGACGCAGAATTAAAATCAGTCCACATGGATGCTCGTGGCGAGTTTGTTTATTTCTTAAAAGATAAACTTGCTAAAAACGAAAATGAAAAAGTGATTGAAAACCTTTTCACTAAACTTCAGTCCATGGTTTCTTACTATGAAGAACTAGATGGTAATGGAAACTGGTCAACAAGAGACTTAAAAATGCTCTTGGGTGATGTCTCGATCCGCTATGTGAAGATCTCTCCTGTTGATACAGAATTTTTAAAGCGTCTCTATGCTGCTCAAGCGGCCCAGGCCGGTCGTTACGGTCTGTTGATGGCCGTTCTTGAAAAAGCTGATTCAGTGACTTCGTTAGAAGAAATGGACAAACTAGTTCAATTCGGAGAATTCGCTAAAGATCACTCGAGAAGCTTAAAAGATGAGTACTATCTCTATCAAACAGGCGTAGAACTTATTAAACGAATGACAACTAAATCTCTTAAAAACCGTCCAGGTCACGAAGGAGTTTACGAAGTTACATTTGCAAACCCACAAGTGGCAGAGCGTTTGAAACTTGATCGCATTGTCATTATGGAATCAAATGATCGTGATTCTCTTGTTGTAAACTTTGTTTCTACTAAGTCTAGAGTTGTTCGTTTTGCCTTTAAAGGGGCAGGCCTTCTTGGAGACACATTCTTCAGTAATGAAGATGTTTATCACAATGATCCTGACTTCGGTTCACCATTCTTCAAGTTCAAACTTGATAGAAAAACAAAAACAATCAGCGGATATTTCTCTACTGCTCGTTTAGGGAAGACTGAACTAACTGGTCACCAGTCATCTTCAAATTTAAGCGTCTATGAGCAAATTAATCGTCGTGGACTTGTTTTAACGAACTTATTAGGTGAGTACCCAGTTAAAGTCGGTGAACATGAAATGACTCTTGTCTTAAGCAAGAGATCGGACGATAGAGCGAATGTTGAAGCTTCACTTTTCAACAACAACGCAATGATGGCCTTTTCGAAAGTTCATCTAGATGCTGAGCGTGGAATTCTTTCTTTAGTTGATATCAACAATGAAAAGAAACTTACTTTGGGAGTATCAGCTGAAGATGGTCTTGTAGATTTCAAAGGAATCATGATCCTTGCTCCTCAAGCACAAGTCTTTAAAGTGACTTCTTTGCTTTAAACTTTAGCTAATACCTAACATTCACTATCAATAGGAAGCCTCAGCAATGAGGCTTCTTTATTTTATCCATCGACTATGATCTAATTTAGCGTCGTTAATTACTGGCCAGGTGCAAAAAATGGATCAAGACGTTTTGGAATGGATTCTACTGTTAGGACGCTGGGTACACATCACTGTGGCCGTCACGTGGATTGGTACGAGCATATTTTTTATGTGGCTCGATCGATCGTTTGTAAAAAATCCCAATGCAACTCGCGAAGGACATATTGGTGAACTGTGGATGGTTCACGGTGGTGGATTTTATCACGTTGAAAAACTTATGATGGGTCCCACTAAAGTTCCTGAACATCTACACTGGTTTAAATGGGAATCGTATTGGACATGGATGAGTGGTTTTTTCCTGATCACCATGATTTTTTATATTGGTGATGGAACATACTTGCTCGACAGCTCAGTTTCCTCAATTTCATATCCAGCGGCCGTGGGACTTGGATTATTTTCACTCATCGGTTCGTGGTTTTTCTACGACTTTATCTGGGAAAGTAAACTCATTAAAGAAGAACCAATCTTGGGCCATTTAGCAACTCTTGCTTGGCTTGTAGGAATGGCCTATCTACTATGCCACACATTCAGTGGCCGTGCGGCCTACATTCACATCGGGGGAATGATGGGGACGTGGATGACTGCAAACGTTTTTATGCGAATTATTCCCCGTCAGCTCAAAATGGTAGAAGCTTCTAAGAAAGGAATTCCCGTCAATCAGACTTGGGCAAAAAATGCGAAGAATAGATCAACACACAATACTTATCTCACATTGCCAGTAATCTTTATCATGCTTTCTAATCATTTTCCCATGACCTATGGACATGAATATAATTGGGTGATCCTTCTCTTATTGTCTGCCGGAGGAGCTGCGATACGTGAATATTTTGTCGTTCGTCTCACAAACCCAAAACGCTCTTTAAAATTTGGGATTTTCGGAGCTCTACTTATCTTGACTGTCGCCGTGTGGACATCGAAAAGTGAAAACAGTATGCCCACTCATGCTGAAGTTCATGAGCATACTCCAGTAAAAACTGAAGTGACAAAAGAAGCACCTGTAGTTGTGGAAGAACAAGTGCTGGTTGAAGGAACGGTGACAATAAAGGGAATCGCAACTTTTTCTGGAAGTATCCCTGCTCCAAAAAAACTTTCATTGCCGGCAGGCTGCGCCTCAAGTACTCCCGCTTATTCAAACGAAGTCTTAGTGAAAAACGGAAAACTTCAGAACGTTTTTGTTCGAGTGACAAAAGGTTTAGAAGGAAAAACGTTTAATGATGTTCCTACTTCGGCCGTAGAGCTTGATCAGAGAGGGTGTATGTATCATCCACGAGTTGCAGCCGCGAGAGTCGGTCAAGAAGTTGTTTTCATCAATAGCGATCCGATCTTTCACAATGTAAAATCTCTCACAGGTCAAAATGAATCTTTTAATGTTCCTATGGCCAAAAAAGATCAGCGTTTTTCAAAACGTTTCACCAAGTCTGAAATGTTCATGCAGGCAAAATGCAGTGTACATCCGTGGATGGGAGCGTACATAGCTGTTGTTGATCATCCTTTCTTCGATGTCACAAAAGAATCTGGTGAATTTCAGTTAAAAAATCTCCCACCTGGAAAATATACAATTGAAGCCTGGCATGAAGTTTACGGTACACAGACAAAAGAGTTAGTTGTTACAGATAAAAATACAGATGCAGTGAATTTTGATTTTAAATAGGATTGAACAAGTATGATCAGCACTCACATTTTGGACACAAGTTTAGGTAAACCAGCAGAGGCCGTAAAAGTTCAACTTGAAAAAGATTTGAACGGTACATGGATACTCGTGAAAGAGGATTTAACCAATACTGACGGCAGAATTAATTTTGATTGCGCTTATGAAGCCGGTATTTATCGCCTTACATTTGATGTGGTCTCATACATGAAACAGTCTGGACAAGATTCATTTTTTCAATCCACTCCAGTTGTTTTTAAAATCACAGACACTAAAAGAAAGTACCACGTTCCATTATTATTAAACCCATATGGGTATAGCACATATCGCGGAAGCTAGAATGAATAAAACTTTTGAAATTTCTTATTATCACGATTATATCTCGCCCGAATTATTTTCGCATCTGATGACAGAAGCTAGTAATGTCGATGGTGTTACTGACCTCATTCAGCTTGGAAATAGCGGCGGGCTTGAAAATAAAGAGTCACTCCAGTTTCTCTGCGAACTCTACGATAAAATAAAACCAGAACTTAAGAAAGTTTTGGATCAAAGAATTGCTGATCGTAAATTCATCGATGAAAGAGTTGCTAGTTGTGTGACTTACAATCGTGATTTGAAAATCGATTTTGAATCGGCCGATTATCAGACGATTCTTGGACTTGAAGATGGAGAGGGACGAATTGTTATTGGTCCAAAGTCAGATCATTTTGCCAAAAAAGATCCGGCCAAAAAACCAATTGCACCTTTACCAAACTATTTGCAAGGTCCCCATGTTACCTTGTTTGGGCCACCAGATAATGCCAAACTTTCAATCAATGCAATGAATGCTTATCATCGTAAGCTTAAAGGTGAACCTGCAATTGTCGAAGAGTTGCTGGCCACTCACGAAAGTGTTCCAAAATGGGGAGCTGATGATGAAGATTCTAAAACGCCGTTGCGCGAAGATCTTATTAGCGCCGGGGAAAATCTCACTCGTTGTTTTGATGGAACAATTTCTGTGCCTGGTTATACGCTTGCGACTGAAAAGCGTTCTTTACCTATTAAACGATTTCCTGGTTTAGCTCTGCCATCACTCTTTTTGTTTTATAAAAAAAATCCACTGCCATTACATCTTTATGATTTCGCTCTTCATCTTTATGCAAATTGGAAAAACGAAGAAGCACTTTGTTTTTACGTTCCTAAATTAGAAAACGAAGAAGAGGCCAGATACATTCATTTCATGATTAAGACAGCAGAAGGCATGATTCAAAAAAAGAATCCTACTTATAAATTAGGAACTGTCCGCTTGATGATCGTGCTGGAAAATCCTCGTGCGATTTTACGCGCCCACGAAATCATCGATGAACTCTATCCATATTTCGCCGGAGCTTCTCTTGGCTGGCATGATTATCTAGGATCAACAGCAAGACTTTTTAAAGAAGATCCTCATTATAGAATTCCCGTGAAGGCAGATCCGAACATTGTTATTAAGTATATTAAAGGCTCCCATAATCTTCTGGCATCTGTTGTCGGATCTAGAGGAGGGATCAAAGTCGGTGGAATGTATGGGATTCTTCCAATCACACCGGATCTTTTTAGTGATTCGTTTCAAGTCACAATGAAAGGATATTTCAAAGATGTTATTACCCAGATGAAACGTAATTTGACTGGGTTTTGGGTGGCCCATCCAGATTTTGTGCGCATTGGTCTCGCTCTTCTCGAAGCATGGAAGTTTCATCAAAATGGAGATGATTCAAAACTAAAAGCACTAGTTGAAGGATTGTTGGATAAAAAACATCACAAAGAAATTTTGGATTTTATTTTTGGACCAGACGTAGAAGGGCTGGATGTAGATGATCCACTTTATGTGCGCTCACTTTTAGTTGCCGACATTAAAGAATCGACTTACATTGCAAATAACCACCCTGATGAAATTCGTTATAATGTTTTTCAATCCCTTCAATATCTCACAGATTGGCTTTCTGGAAACGGCTGTGTGGCATTGCCCGCTCAAATTGCCGGAACACCTGTTCGTGTAATGGATGACTTGGCGACAGCTGAAAGATCTCGCTGGGAAGTATGGCACGAGCTCTATCATGGTCGTTTTTCACTGACAGAATTTTTGAAAATTGCCCATGAAGAACTGCATTTTATCCGTAAGGATCTCTCAAACAACAAAAAAATCGTGCAAGTAAAATGGGATGAGCGAACGTCGAAGTGGTATCCAATCGCAATGAAACTCATGATCAAGCTCATGACAGAGAAAAATCCCGTTGAGTTTGCCACGGAATATCTTCTTCCTTTTACAGTAGAAAGTGTCCGCGCCTCAGAAGATCCATGGGAAAAAGTGCTTGTTGTTGATCCTTTAAAGTTTAAGATCGATCCAGAAGTTGTACGCTTTAATTATTATTTTGAAATGTGTGGCTGCTACGATTTTGCCCTTTCTCAAATGAATAACGTGATCATTAATGAAGAGTCGATCCGTAAAACAATTCTTAATTTCTCGAAAGAACAGATTGTTGAAGCTGCTTCTTTCCACGGCAATATCGGCGAGAGTAAAAAAAGTCTGGATGCCATGGCCACGAGTGAGCAATCACTTGTTTTCAATGCTGAAGAACAGATTAAAAAAGATCTTCATTCTCTTGGGATGGATTACTTGAAGAAATTTGGAGTTAAATTTCTTATTTCAGCTAAGGGGAAGACAGGATCTGAATTATTGGATCATCTCAAAAAAAGAATTACTAATACAGAAGTAGAAGAACTCAAAAATGCACGGGAAGCTTTATTAGAAATAACACTTAAGCGTGTAAGCGAGCATCCACTCAATCTATTACACGACAAGATTCAAAAGGCCCTTTCTCTTCATAAAATTAAAGGAGCGCAAATAGCTGTTTGTTCTACTGGTCTGCAGACATTTTCAATTGGTGAAGCCTCTGATGACATGTACTACGAGTATGCCTCATTAAGTAAAACTGTCGCCTCAGCTTTTGCTATTGAACTTCTAGAGAAGCATGGAATATCAACCGAAGATTATGTAAATGAACTTTTCAAAAAATCTGGCGATAGTTTTCGCTTAAAAACACTTGGAAATGGTGATCCTGCATGGGCCGATAAAGTTCAAGTTAAGCATTTGATGAATCATCAAGCACTCAATATGCATTATGTGAAAGGATATCCGGCCACAGGGGAAATGCCAAAGATTGCTGAGCTTCTTCATGACGTGGGTGTAATTAATGAACCTGGCACTAAATTTCAATATTCAGGTGGCGGTTTTATTGTTTTGGAATATCTTCTTGAAGTTCTGACGAAGAAAAAGATTGCGGACCTTACTCAAGATTTTACTAAAGGATTCACATTCGCGCCGACAACATTACCTAAAATCCACTATGGAAAAGGGTATGATGTTCATGGCAACTTGATTGAAGGAACTAGATTGATGTTTCCTTCTTTTGCGGCCGGAGCGATGGGACCAGCTAAAAGCATGGCCGCTTTTCTCCAAGAGTTCGCTAATAAATTTAAAAAAGGTGATGATGTTGTCAGGCAAATGATGCTTTCAACTGACAACGGCTGCAAAAAATTTATGGGCTGTGAAATGGGGCTCGGAGTTTTTGTCGCTTATGCAGGTGAAAATAAAATGATCATTCATCAAGGAGCGAATGATGGATTTAGGGCCATTTTTATCTTCTGTGTGGAGGGGCCTGACTTTGGAAAAGGAATGGTTATCCAAAGTAGTGGAGAGTTAAATGCTGTCCTCTTTATTTCAGAAATTGTTCAACTCCTTTTAAAAGAACTTCAATTTAGTGGTATTGATTTTTCACGTTTTAAGGGGGACTTTAAAACCGAAAATCTTTCTCAAGAAGAAGTCGTCAATATTGGTTATAAAAATCTGATCTTCGATGCTTTTCTTCCTAATCTTCCTGAAAAAATTGTGGATGTAGGTCCGCGAGATGCAATGGCCGATAAAAATTTGGCGATCGACGGAATAATTGGAGAAGTTAGTAATCAGCGATTTGCTCGTGCGGAAAATTTACTCTCTCCATTTGAACCAGTTTTTAATCCTAAACTTTACGGAAAACAAGGCAAAATCATGGATAGTTGGGAAACTGTCCGTCACAATCAAAAAGAATGTGACACAATGATTTTCGAATTGAAAAAACCTTCTCGAGTAGCGGCACTTTCACTTTCGACCAAATATCACCTGGGCAATCAAGCTCAAGCGGCGCGTGTAGAAGGATTTGCAGAGGGAGGCTGGAGTGACATTCTTCCGAAAACCGATTTGAAAGGGCATGCATACTTTTATAAACAGTCACATACAACAGACAAAGTTTTTACACTCATTCGTGTTTCTAATTATCCTGACGGCGGAATATCAAGACTGGGGCTCTACGCGGATTATGATAAAAATTTAGAAAAATCTTTTGTCTATGATGAAACGATTCCTCATCCGAAGAAACCACTTTCAATTCCTTTCAAGGCCTCGGCCGAAGTCATTCAAAAAAACTGGAAGCGATTTAATAAGGGGGATGAAGTCAATCTGGCGAGTGCCGCTTTAGGTGCAACAGTGGTTCGTGCTTCAAATGAACATTATGGTCCGGCCATTCAAGTAATTTCTCCATTTGCACCTCTTTCCATGTTTGATGGTATGGAATCAGCGCGAAGTCGCAAAAAAGATCATTCAGAAGAAGTGGTGATTGCCCTGGCAAAACCTGCAAAGATTCATCGTCTGGAATTAGATTTTACTTATTTCGTGAATAACAATCCACTTTATGTGTCCATTTATGGACTTTCGAAAGGGGAGTGGAAGACTCTAATAAAGAGAAATAATGTAAAAGCCTTTGCCGGATCCACGAAAGAATATAAACTTAATGAGAATAACACTTTTGAACAAATTAGAGTGGTCACTCATCCGGATGGTGGGATGAACCGCCTGAAGGCCTATGGATATGTCGAGTGACAATTTAGAGGGATTTTTTTGTAGCAGACCATTCAATAACGTTGAATACCATTTAGATGGTAATGTTTATTTTTGTTGTCCTAGTTGGATTAAGACTCCTATCGGAAATCTAAAAAATTCATCGATTGAAGACATGTGGAATTCAAATGAAGCTCATGCTGTAAGAGCAAGCATTTTAGATGGTAGTTACAGCTACTGCCGTAAAGAGATATGTCCTTATATTCAAGCTAAAGATCTTCCACGCATAGAACACCTTCCGCTAGTCATTAAAGAAGCCGTTGAAAATAAAAAAGTTGAAATGGACAATCAACCGGAACATGTCATGCTCGTTCATGATGATTCCTGTAACTTGTCATGTCCTAGTTGCCGCACAACTAAGATTAGTCATTCGCCGGGCTCGGAGAGATCAAAGCAGATCCAGGCCTATTCAGAAAAAATCTTTGATTATCATTTAAAGCGCAAGGATTGTGATTTGCATTTAAATATGACGGGCTCAGGTGATCCATTTGCCTCAACCGCTTTTCGTCAGTTTCTAGTGAGTATTGAGGGAGCTCAATACCCTAACCTCAAAATAGATTTCCAAACGAATGGTGTACTTCTCACTCCACTTATGTGGAACAATATGAAAAACATCCATAAGAATATTCATCACGTTTGGGTTTCAATAGATGCTGCTGAAGAGGAAACTTATGCCATCATCAGACGTGGAGGAAATTGGAAAATTCTCAATGAAAATATGCAATTTCTGGCAAAGTTAAGAGAGAAAAATCAGATTGATGAGCTAAATGTGAACATGGTTGTTCAGAAAGGCAATTATAAAGAAATGGTGCAATTTGCACAAAAGTATCTAGAAATGGGATGTGATCGAATCAATTTTTCATTACTCAATGATTGGGGGACATGGCCGCATGAAGAATTTTTAAGTCACTGTGTGCACGTCAAAAATCATCCTGAACATGAGCAATTTCTAAAATTGTTAGAGGATGATGTTTTTGAACATCAAAGAGTGAAATTGGGAAATTTAAGTTCTTTTCATACTCTAGCAAAATCACGACTAGATCCAACTTACATTCCTAAATCGGACCGTGTGAAGAATGAGGAGAGTTTAATTAATTTGCAAGCCCTAAATGAGGATGATCCGAAGAATGTGCAAGAATACTTACGCTTGGGATTTTGGAAAGGTTATCACCTCTATTGTATTTTCAAAGGAATAGGAAGAAATTTAAAAACAAAGTTTTTTAGGTAATTGCCGTGATTGAAAATAATCTTAAGAACAAATTTTGCAGTAAACCTTTTGATTCAATTGAATATCATTTGAAGGGGAAGTGTTTTGTATGTTGTCCTAGCTGGTTAGATAAACCGATTGGCGATTTGAACGATCAAAGCATTGATGAAATTTGGAATTCCCCATCGGCCCAGGAGTTAAGAGAATCGATTATTGATGGTAGCTATCGCTTCTGTAAAAAAGATGTGTGCCCAGATATTCTCAGTAACAATTTAAAAAAAATCCAAAATCTCACGCCTGATGTTCGATTAGCGATTGAGAATAAAAAAACTTATCTTGAACAACTGCCAGAATCCATCATGCTCGTCTACGATATGTCGTGCAATCTTTCATGCCCTAGTTGTAGAGTGCAAAAAATCAGTCATTCTCCCGGCACTCCAGAGTTCAATGAAACAATCAAATTCACAGATCAAATAGCTGCGAAACACATTAATTCTCTTGGAAACAATCGACTTATTTTGAATATTACAGGTTCTGGTGATCCATTTGCATCGACGGCCTTTAGACAATTTATTGAATCTATTCCAGGTCATGAACATCCAGAACTTAAGCTAATTTTTCAAACAAATGGTGTACTTCTCACACCTTCAATGTGGAATAAAATCTCTAATGTACATTCAAACATTCATCATATTTTTGTTTCGATAGATGCAGCTACTGAAGAGACTTATTTGAAGGTAAGAAGAGGGGGGCATTGGAAAATTTTAAATGACAATATGGTTTACCTTGCGAAGTTAAGGAAGGAGTATCGCTATAATCTTCTTCAAGTGAATTTCATTGTTCAAAAAACAAACTATAAAGAAATGGCAGAGTTTGCTTCAAAGTACCTCGATCTTGGCGTTGATAGTGTGAGTTTTTCACTTATTCAGGATTGGGGAACGTGGGATGCAGAAGGTTTCAAGGATCAGTGTGTTTATCGAGAAGACCACCCACTTTTTAATGACTTTTTGGATGAGTTAGCTAAACCAGTAATGGGTGAGCCTCGTATCTATTTAGGTAATCTCACACTCCTGAGGCATCTGGCCTTAAAAAAGAAATTTGATGAATTAAGTCTGTTGCAAAAACAATGTTTTCATTTAAAACAAAAACTATCCGAGTTTAAATACATTTTAGTCCGAAAGAAGTTCTTTCTCTCTAAACCGATCATCGAAATCCTTAAACGAGTTAAAAGAAGAATTAGTTTTTTAGTCGGATAAGACCTTTTATGCCAGCTTGAATGCAGACCAAGCTCCTTAGATAATAGAGGAATGGTCCAACTATTGGCCTTCATTTTTTTCTTCTTTTTCATTTCCTTTCAAGTAAAGGCCGACGCAGTCTATTTTCAAAAAGACAAAAACGAATGTTTTATTCAGTCCTATAAAAATGGATTATTGAATGAAGTGAATGAGGAACTGTTTTATGATCGTCTTCTTAATGTAAAAGCACTACCTCGAAACCCCCATATGGTCGCTTTCAAAAATGATGAGACCATCTATGTAACTTCAAAAAATTGTGTTGCAGAACCAATGATGAAAGCAGAAGCGCAATCGGTTGTTGAAGAGGTCACTCCAATACAAGCAAGTAATGAACTGTCAGCTTATGAAAAGAAAAGGATGTTCGTGGAATTCCAGGGGGGAATGTTTAGTAATGGTGACGACTCGCAAGTCTCGCGAGATTACAATGAAACTTTTCCTTCCACAACGACGAACCCAACAGTGTGGAGTAAAGCGGGAAGAGGAAGTTATAAAGAAGGGCCTCTTGTTTCTTTGACATTAGGATTTAAACAATCTCCTGTTCGTTTTTTTGCATTCAAATTGAGAAGTTTTTCTGGAACAAAAACCGAAGATGTCACTCTCACAGATGTGAATTCAGGTTTGTCTCAAACGGGAAGCTGGCAATACAAAGATTCATTTCTTAATTTTCTAGCAGGCTACCGTTTTCAATTTTTACCAGACTCTTATTGGAAGCCTTCGATTGGAGCTTATGTGGGTTTGAGTCGATCATCGACAACTATGACAGATAATTCTGTCACATACAATTTACATGCCTTGGGCGCTGCTTTTCTTGCAGAGGCAGGTGTAGATTATGTTTTGTCTGAAACTTGGTCAGTTGGTGGATTTATCGGATTGGAATTCTTAGGCGCTAGAAATTTGAAATTTGACAGTGCTGAGAGTGGGTCAGGAATCAAGACTAAAATGAGTTATAATCATACATATCTCACCATGGGTGTGAAGTATGCTTTCTAAGTGGAAAATCATATTTTTAACGGCCTTTTCACTGCTCATGGTTGTGGGTTGTAATCCTGCTGGTGATAATGCCCCTAAAAATGGAGGGTTCACCTATAACAAACCGGGGGGCGCACCTATAGTCGCCACACGTGCGACTTCAATGACGTTGTTGAGCCCTACGTCCTCACCTAATTTCGATTCAACCCCAACATATATTTTAAGTGGAGTTGTCGCGGGAGAGACGATAAAAATTTTTTCCAATCCAACGTGTACGGGAGAGTTGGGGAGTGCAGTTGCCACTGGCACATCTGTTACAATCACAACATCGACACTAGGAATTGGAACTCAAAACTTCTATACTAAAACGATAAATTCAATCGGCGAGTCAGCGTGCTCGGGCTTAATGGCGAGTTATCAGTATCTGGGAATTGCACCAACGATTCCGTCAGCAGTCACCCTTCAATCACCGACCTCTTCACCGAACACTGATTCAACACCTACCTTCACCTTAAGTGGAGTTGTATCAGGAGAGACAATCAAGCTTTATACGGATTCAAGTTGTGGAGTTGAAGTGGGAAGTGTTCTCGCTTCTGGAGCAACGGCCCTTGTGACTTCGTCAGCGCTTGCACCAGGTGTTTATAATTTTTATGCGAAAGTATCCAACAACGCTGGGACATCAATGTGTTCATCAGCGCTCGCGACTTATAATTATTTAGGAGTTATTCCCTCATCAGGAACTTCGATTAACCTTACTGAACCTACGAGTTCTCCAAATTATGTAGCAGCTCCCACTGTTATAGTTTATGGTGTTGCTAATGGTGATACAGTAAAAATTTTTACTGATGCAAGTTGTACTACTCAGGTGGCGAGTGCTCTGGCCACTTCAACATCGGTATCAATGACGTTGTCTGCTCTCGCTGCAGGAACGCACAATTTCTATACATTTTCCACAAACATTATCGGATCAAGTGCTTGCTCTTCATCGCTTTTGACTTATCAATATCTCGGACCTGCACCAACAGTTCAAGTCTCCTGGACGGCCAACAGAGAAGCGGCCGTTAACCGAGCGGGTGGCGGGTATCGTGTTTACTATAGTAAGACGAGTAATTTTAATGTCGAAACAGCAAGCTATGTAAATGTCCCTTATGTTTCTGGTGCAACTGCTCCAACCTCAGCAAACATAAATAATCTTCAGGTAGGAACTTATTATTTTAAAATTGTGGCCTACTCGAATTTGAATAGACCTGGATCAACTGGCGGCTCGACAAGTACTCCCTCTACACAATTTTCAGTGAGCCTTCCATGAAAATTTTTACACTTATCCTATGTTTATTTTCGTCTACTGCCTGGTCAACGATGCTCGCGACGCGACCTTATGTGCCCAATGAAATCATAGTTAAATATAAAACAAAGGTCTCTGCTGATACTCAAAAAAATTCCATCGAACGTGAAGGAGCAAAACGAATAAAACGTTTGAATGCAAGAGGCTTCAATCATGTACGATTGGAAAAAAACAAAAGCATCAAAGAAGCGATTGATGATTTTAAACGAGATCCAGATGTTGAGTTCGCTCAACCTAATTACATTTATTATGCTTCGACTGTGCCAAACGATACTCGCTATGGACAATTGTGGGGCCTGAAAAATACTGCTCAAACAATGACTGCGGCCAATGGGCCAGATTCGCCAACTTCTCAAGGAAATCCCGGAATTGCAGGCAAGGATATGGATCTAGAAAATGCCTGGTCGACAATTACAAATTGTTCTTCCGTTGTAGTGGCCGTTCTCGATACAGGGATCAATTACAATCATGAAGATCTTGCGGCCAATATGTGGAATGGTGGGGTGACTTACCCAAAGCACGGTTACGATTTTATAGATAACACAAACGATCCGATGGACCAAAACGGACACGGTACACACGTCGCAGGAACTATTGGCGCTGTCGGGAATAATAGCATAGGAACAACTGGAGTTTGCTGGAGTGTGAAACTCATGGCGGTTCGGGTTCTAAATGCACTAGGTTCAGGTTCAACGGCTCAAGTTATTCAAGGAATTGATTTCGCCGTCGCTCGTGGAGCAAAAGTTATCAACATGAGCCTTGGTGGCGGCCCTGAAGATGCAACAACTGACACGGCCTTTAGCAATTCAATATCAGCTGCTCGCAATGCTGGCGTTCTCGTCGTAGCAGCGGCAGGAAATGATAATGTTAACAATGATAGTGGATCAACTTCACATATCTCTTATCCGTGTAACTTCACACAAGACAATATTATTTGCGTGGCCGCACTCGCACAGGATTATTCACTCGCAAGTTTTTCAAACTATGGAGCGGTAAGTGTAGATGTTGGGGCCCCTGGAGTGAATATACTTAGCTCATGGCCTGGAACTCATTCATCAATGAGCGATCCACTTTCATCGGGATGGACGATGACGACGACGACGACTCAAAATTGGGGCTATAGAGTTCTTAATATAGGTGGTAACTCCACTAGCACGCTTGCGAATCCACCATTGTATGATCGTTCAACTAAAACTTACGACAATAATACAGATGCTCGTGCTTACAAAGCATTCAATCTTAGTGGAAAAAATGTAGCGATCGTTAATTTTTATATGTTGTGGGATGTGGGTTCTGGTGACGAGATTTCTGTTTATGCTAACAATAGTGGCGGCGATCCGATGTCGAGTGGAACTCTGATTAATCATCCTGATGATTTTGATGCTTCATCTAATGGTGCTGCTTATTTTAACTCTTATAACATCACACCGTTCATATCAAACACGACAACGGTTGGATTTAATCTAGTCTCTAATGCGACTGGAGTAAGTTACGGTTCTGACGTATCCTACTTTTCGATCGATACACTCACTTACAATACGAATACGTATAACGTTATTAGCGGGACTTCTATGGCCACTCCGCACGTGGCAGGTCTTGCGGCCATGTTATTTGCTTTCAATCCAAATTACACCTATACAGACGTTGTGACGGCGATAAAATCGGGTGGGGTGACGACATCAAGTCTTGTGGGAAAAACAACGACAGGAAAGGCCGCAAGTGCTACGGGTTCACTGGCACACATCAACGCTCCTACTGGAGGCGCGGCCATCAAGCTTCCTTGATTTTTAGTTATAAAAAACGCTTAAGTTGTCGAGATATTCTTCAAGTAGTTTGAGAGAGTATTCGATTTTATCTTTTGATTTCGCTCGAGCATCATCTTGCATGTTCAAACCAATTTCGGTCAATTTATTAAAACCGTAGCTCTTTGCACTTCCAGCAAGACGATGGCCAATACCTTCGAGTTTGCGAAAATCGTCATCAGAGAGTGCATCTTTGATATCGTTGATTTCTTTTTTTCGACTATCAAGATATTGCGGAACGATTTCTTTAAGCTCTTTATCAATTGAAACGGCATTTACTTTCTTCAAATCTTTCGATTGGAAGACGTAACCTTCACCATGGCTAGTCACGATTTCAGCATTTGCATCGCTGATTTTTTTTCTTAATTTACTGACGTGCTGATCAACAGTACGCGGAGTGATGCTGATGTTTCCTCCCCATACACGTTCAATAAGTTTTTCACGTGAGAAAATAATCCCTTCGTGTTCGATGAAAAAAAGAAGAAGCTTAAATTCAAGGTGAGAGAGGTCGACGACTTCACCAGTGACTTCAAATTTTACAGTGGCAGTGAGGAGATCAACATTTAATCCATTTCTGATGACAACGTGTTGAGCTCTGTTGCGTTTGAAAGTCACATTGATACGTGCAATAAGTTCAAGGGGCTCAAAAGGCTTCATGACATAATCTACGGCACCAATATCGAACGAAGCGAGCTTCGTAGAAAGGGATGTGTCTTGAGTGAGCATGATCACCGGTAATTGAAGGCGATCAAATTCTTTTTGATTATCGCGGTAGAAATCGAGCCCATTCGATTTACCAAAATCAATATCCAATAAAATGAGATCGGGCATCTTACGACGCATTTCATTTTTGGCCTCTTCCAAGCTGGCACAACTCATAAGGCTAAAATGACCTTTGAGGTATGTTTTTACGAGTAAGTGGATATCTGCGTCGTCATCAATAAGTAAAATTGTTTTCATTCAATAATTTTACTATAAGTTTTTTTATTGGGAAGACAAAAAGTACGCTACATTCCAGAAAGACTATGTTTTTTTATTATTGCGGCATGTGCGCTTTAACGAGATGGAGAAGGCGATCAAGATCCAATGGTTTTTTAATAGCTTCTGTGAAGCGATAGGCATCTTCTTCGTCGAAACGCCCGGCCGCAGAAAACACGACTGTCGGAATATCTTTAAGACGAGGATCTTTTAATTGTTCGGCCCGAAATTCATATCCATTCATTCTCGGCATCATGATATCAAGTAAAATAAGTGAAGGAACTTCCGGTGAGCCTGTTAAAAAATCGAGTGCTTCACGGCCATTGTAAGCACACACAATGTTGTGACCTTCTTCAGATAAAATCGCTTGAATGGCATCACTGATGTCGAGATCATCATCAATTAAAAGAACGTACGGGGAACGGTTATTCAAGACAAGCTCTCCTTAGACAAAATTGGTAATTCAATGCGGAAAAGAGCACCTTCACCGAGCACACTCTCAACAGAAAGTTTACCATGATGGGCTTCAATAATTTGTTTACTTATATACAATCCAAGTCCCAATCCTCCAACATTATTTTTGGATATCACGCGCTCAAATCTTTTAAATATTCGCTCTTGATCCTGAGGAGCAATACCAGGTCCTTCATCTCGAACTTCAATCACGCCTTTATCTCTGTCCCGACCAACTTTAACATGGATAGGCTTGTTAGGAGCATACTTCGCAGCGTTGGTTAGAAGGTTGATTACAACTTGTTCGATACGAACTTTGTCCCAGTTGCCCACAATGTCATCTTCAATAACAACATCTACATTTGACTGTGCATTTTTTAATTGAAGGGAATATTGAACAATCACTTCATTGATCATTTCTTTGAGACTGAAATTTTCGCGATTAAGTGAAAGTTTTCCCGTTGTAATTCGTGAGACATCGAGAAGATCATCAATCAAAGTGGAGAGGCGATTTATCTGGCGATCAGAGGTGCGAATCATGTTCAACATTTTTTCCAAAGGAAGTTGATCAACGGTTCCACGTTTAATATGTCTTTCCAATCCTTGAAGTTGAAGTTTCAAAGGAGTGAGAGGAGTTCTTAACTCATGTGAGGCAATTGATAAAAATTCGTCTCGAGCTTCAATGGCCTTTTTTGCATCTTCATACAATTGCGAGCGATGTAGGGCCTGAGCACATTGACGAGCAAGCGCATAAACGAATTCTTTTTCAGGTTCACCAAAAGTTGTCGCCATATCAAAAGTAATTGTGAGTACGCCAAGGACATTTCCACCAATGATAAGGGGAAGATAAGCATGATAGAGCTCTTTTCCTTCTAAAGACGAAAGATCAATATCTTTGTAATTTTTAAGTTCCTGAGTCGTTAGAAAAAGAGGTTTCCCAAAACGAAGAGTGTGATTCACCGGAACGTCTTTACTAACTGGAAAAGTTTTCCAACGTTCAGCGATCTTAGGATCAATACCAATAACTCGTTGAAGGTGTAGAAATTTTTTATCTTCACTTAGAGTGAGCACACTTCCTTGTATGACAGGCATTGAGGTGAAAGCGTGTTCAAAAATAACATTATAAACTTGCTCGGGCGTGAGGGCTTCTGAAAAGGCTGCTGTGATTTGTTGTAAACGTTGGGTTCGACTCACGGCCGTATTCAGTTCCATACTTCCTTTTTTAAGATTGGCCGTCATTTTATTAAATGCATTTGTAAGACGGCCAATTTCATCGTGACGAAGAATGGTCGCTTGATAGTCAAGTTGTCCTTGTGCGACTTTGTCTGTGGCCACAATCAAATTGGAAAGCGAAGTTCCAATCTTACGAGAGATAGAAAAACCAAAAGTTAAAACAAATGTAAAAAAGAGTGTGGTAAGAAAGACACCAACAATTAGAGGACGGAATCGATTTTTATAAAGATTATTAAAAACAAGATCGTTATCTTTTTTAACGTTGATTTGGATTTTAACAAGTTGCTCTTTGGCATCTAGTAGATACTGGCGAGAAGCGAGAGAATCAGCAGAAATTTCATCTTGAACTTTTTTATTCTTTAAATCTTTGAGAGTAATTAATTTTCTGAAAAGAAGTTCATTGCTGGCACGATAGTGGCTAAGAGATTCGGTTGCGTTGTTAAAGAGAGGGGCAAGGTGTTTTTTTTCTCTGGCTAGCTCCATGCTTTTTTTAACCAGTGAATCTGAAACTTTCATGTTTTCATTAAAACGGTAACGAAGATCTGGAATATTATTGATTGTTACGAGCTCTGCTTGTCGAAGTTCGCTAGAGTTCAAACTTTCGAGTGCCTGTGAAGTAAAATTTAAGATGTTGTTATCTAGGTTCAAGGTCTGAAGGTTTGTAAAAAGACCTTGGCTTGATAAATAAATGGTGAAAAAGCTCAAGAGAATGAACACGGCGATAGCGACCATTACTAATCGCAATCGATTTAAGATTGATGAGGTTTGCACAAATTCAAGATCCTTCACTAGGGATCCTTTCTTAAAGTGATTTTACGCACACCAGGTGCACCTTGAAAGCTTGCTGAGACATAACCAATAGCACCAGGGAAGCGAGAGATCATCGAGACCATCATAGAATCAGTCGAAACCTGTAAAGGAGCAGTGTTGCCGCTATATAGTTTTTGTCCAATCCAATAGAGTTCAACTTCGCGTGAA
>CAMLRB010000010.1 GCA_946482295.1 uncultured Bacteriovorax sp.
ATCTTCAATGAATTCCTTCTTGGCATACCCCTTGCTCTAGTTAAGGGTAACAACACTTCAAGAGAGTCGTTATGAAAACATTTTTAGCTTCAATTACTTTTCTTCTGAGTTTGAACATTCATGCTTCTGTAGTTTGTCATACTCCAAGAATGAACAAAATTTTTGAAGTTGCTGATCATAAGGTAACTTTCTTTAGTGAGTTCGAATCAGATGCGAAGAGAGAAATCGCTTCATTAAACTCTCGCAATAAACCGGAGTCGAAGGGATTAACTAAAATTGTGGATTTCGAGAACCAGAAACACACAATTCATATTTCTGATTTAGAAAGTTTTTCTGATGTTGAAGATTACATCATCATTAAATCTAAAGAAGGACATGAAGTAACTTATCCCTTAACGTGTTCAAAAAAATAAGTTGAAAACTTCATTGTTAGACTCCCCCCAAGTCTGACGATGACCACAATCGCCCTGTTTGCTTCCCCCCAAAAGCTGGCAGGGCCTTTTCTATTCAATCACCAAGAACGAACTGTGCGCTTCTAGATTTTCCACGAGGAAACGTGATTCGTTTTCTATTAAGACAGCTTGCATAGGGGGAAGAAATGTCGAATTAATTTTAATTGGTTTATCGAGATTGAGAATCGAAGGAATGCGGTTCTTATTTTGAAGTTTGATAAGTATCGTCTCATTTGCCGCTAAATTATAGAGAGTCACTTTAAACGATTCATGTTCAATTAATTCAATTTTATGACCGGCCTGAAAGAGACCTCGGCTCATTTTAAAATAAGAAGGAACATTTAAAGCTTCATTAAAATTGATCACATCAAGCGATTTCTCAATATGTAATTCGCGAGGACGATTCCAATCCCAAACACGGTATGTGATACCGGAGTTCTGTTGAACTTCGGCCAATGTAATTCCTGCCCCAATCGCATGAATTGATCCAGGAGGAACGTAATAAAAATCGCCAGGACGAACTTCATAGGAATTGAGGTATTCGTTCATTGCACGTTTTTCTTGCAAGGCCTTTTGAAAGCTTTCCTTAGTTACACCTGGTTTAAGTCCCAGGTAAATGATGGCCTTCGGGTCAGCATGAGTGATGATCCAGCACTCAGTTTTGCCACTACTGTTTTCATGCAACCGAGCATATTCATCCCCAGGATGAACTTGAATGGAAAGAGCTTCAGATGTATCGATGAATTTGACTAGATAAGGAAGCTGCCCAAAAACAGATTCAACCTTTAAGCCATCTAAAAGCTTACATGGGCCATCAGGATGTGTGGATACTTCCCACGTCTCACCTAGAGGGAGCCCAGAGGTATCCAAAGGGATTTTTTTGAGGCGGGATAGTCTATTTCCCCCCCAAATTTTTGGTTGTACGGATGGTATCAAAGAATAAATCATATTGATCCTCTAAGAGTTGGCAATATTGTCTCAAGCACATTGCCGGAATTCAAGTAAATAGCAGGACGTTTCGAGGTAAATTGAGCTTGAGTTAAAATGTGAAGATGAAGCGCTCAGCTCCAACTCTCTACCTCTTCAATAACGTCTTTTTCCCTGAGACGGTGATCCCTCTTACAGTTAGTGATCATACATCAAAAGAACTGCTTCTTCAGTGCTTTGAAAAGAAAGGCCCTGTGGCCCTTTTTCATCCAGGAAGCCACTCTCGAGGCATTGGGACTTGGGGAAAAATTATTTTACTTGAATACAATGCCGATGGAAGTTTAATGGTGATGGTTCAAGGGATTGCTCGAATTAAGTTCACAAAAGAAGTTCAAATCACGCCCTATCCTATTTATGAGTATGAGGAAGTTTATGACTTTGAAGATTCCGCTGTCATATTAGAGAACTCACTCGAGAGATTATATACAGTGCTGGAGAACTGGCTTAATCGCCATATTCCATCCAATAAAGAACGTGTGGCCTTCATGCGCGAGATGAAGACCCCTACTAAACTTATTAACAATCTTTGTTTGCTACTGATTAAAGATGTAGAACTCAAAGAAATCTTTTTACACAGCACTTCCTTACCCGAAAGAATTCGAATGATGGATGCTCTCTTGCGGGGAGTGGATCCTGAAACGGAAGACTTCGCAATGGGTGAAGCTCTCAAAAAATTTGAGAACCTCACACCGAATGAAATGTTTATAAAGAATGCGGTTTAGGTTTTTATTAGAATAGTGGAAGTACTAGGTTGATCAAAAAGAGGCCTAGCCCCGACACAACCGGAATGCATAGATTGTCGTCTACGAATTGCGAACACATTTCTGAAATAGCACCAATGATTCCCGCAGCAATGGCGAAAACGAGAAGATCCATACTTGGTACAACGTAAGTTAATCCGTAGATCAAAGTTAAGATGTAGCAAACAGTGAAAGCGGCAATCGTTCCTTGGAGAGATTTGTTGGGAAGAATTTTATCGCGACCGTAAAGGATCCCGAAAAAAGAAGCAATAGGATCAGCGAAAATCAAGAACAATGAAGCGAGAACAGCGATACGTTCAGGGAAAAAGAAAAGTGCCAGCGAAACACCAAGAGCATAGAAAGGAAGACCACTTGTTGAGTTCCTTTCTGACTCTCTCATGACCGGTCGCATAAGTTTCATAGCAAGAGCATTGATCTTGTCATTTCTTAGGCGAACGAATTCAACAATGAAAGCCGTGATGGCTACTGCCAATAGAACAAAGGCCATGCTCTCTTCAGACATTCCAGATCTTTTGTAGATGAAGAGGCCAATTAAACCAGTAGCTATGTGCCACGCTTTACGAAGCAAGTGTAAATCTGAGCGCAAACGAAGTGGTGAAGACATTCGTAGTTGAGACATAATTGTATGATCCATCAAGACTCCCGCGAAGAAAAGCACCCTAGCTTTTTAGTCGCCTACTCTTATTAAGTATCTAATTAATGGATTTAAGATTAGCTGAAGGCGCCATTTCTGTAAATCTCTCTGCATTATTTACTGGCATAGTGGATTCAAGTAGTTTGCTTCTTTTTTCCCTTACATTATTGATTTTCTTTCCTATAATAGTCTCCTACACAGCAAAAGTTGTATGGTGAAAGTCCATTTATTGAGGAAAACTAGGTGTTCAACAATAGCGATCAAAATAGCATAAGTTCTGATTTTCAAACGCATCTGAATCCTCATGGCCAACAGAAAATTTGGGCCATTGGTGGCGGTAAAGGTGGAGTTGGAAAAAGTTTGGTTACGGCCAATCTTGCTATTTGTTTGGCCCTTATGGGACACAAAGTAGCGGCGATCGATCTCGATCTTGGTGGAGCAAATCTCCACACATGTTTGGGTGTTCCGATTCCGGAGAAAACTCTTTCAGATTATCTTTCAAAAAAAGTGAGAAGTTTAAACGAACTCCTTACACCAACGGCGATTAATAATCTTTTTATTATTAGTGGTGCTCAAGATGATTTAGGAATCGCGAATCTTAAACAGATGCATAAAGCGAAAATTTTAAATCAATTTAATGAACTACCCGTGGATTATGTTTTACTCGACTTAGGTGCGGGTACAACTTTTAATACAATCGACTTTTTTATTTCTGCTGATCAAGGAATCATCACCACTCTTCCTGAACCAACATCTATTGAAAACTCATATCGTTTCATCAAAACAGTTTATCATCGTAAATTAAAAATGGCCGAAGAGCTTTTAGAGATTGGTCCACTAATTGATCAAGCAATGAATGCTAAAATTTCTCAGAATTCTACACCTGCAGATTTAGTTAACCGAGTGATTGAAATCAATCCAGTACTCGGAGGAAAACTTCGCGCAGAAATTAATAAGCTCCAGCCAAAACTTATTATTAATCAAGTTCGCACACAATCCGATATTGATATTGGATTCTCGATGAAGTTGATTAGCAAAAAGTATTTTGGAATTAATCTGGATTACGTTGGCTACCTTGATTACGACGCTACTGTGTGGCAGTCAGTGAAAAAAAGAAAGCCGCTCTTGATGGAATTTCCTAATTCGACTTTGGTTAATAACTTCGATCGCATTATCCACAGGCTTTTGAACATTAATTAATTATGCAAACCATCTTGAGAGAGAGCATGAACGACTTAAAGAATTACTACGAAGTTTTAGAAATTCCTTCTACTGCAAGATCTGAAGAAATCTATCACAGCTACCAAAGAGCGAAGTCTGCTTATTCTTCAGACTCTCTGGCACTCTACTCGCTCATGAGTCCAGAAGAATGCCGTAACGTTCTTGAGCTCGTAGAAGAAGCTTACTCAATTCTTTCTGATCCAACGAAAAGAAAAAGATATGATGAAGCTCGCGGATTAAACCGTGACTTCAATTCAATGAACTACCACACGCTCTCAGACCGCGTGCCTTCTGTTCGCTCCGATGTAGTTTCTCAAAGCGCTACTGCTGTAACAAATATGTTAAGAGAAGAATTCACATTGAATTCAAACTCACGTGGATCTGATATTTCCGCAGAAGCTTCAAGAAATCAACCTGCAACGAACGTTACAAAACTTGTGACTCAAAAACGCTTTGCTCTTGATTATGTAATCAATGCTGATTTCGAAAAAGAGATCGACGAAGCACAAGAATTTAATGGTGATTTCCTTCGCAAAATTCGCGAGTATAAAAATCTCGACCTAGAAAGATTAGCAGATATGACGAAAGTTTCACGTCTCTACCTTCAAGCAATCGAACTTGAAGATTTCGCCAAACTACCGGCTCCAGTTTACGTTCGCGGATTTGTTTTCCAATACGCGAAATGCTTGAAGCTTAAACCTGAAGTGGTAGCTAATTCATATGTTGCCCGTATGAAAAAATTGAAACCTTAAATGAATGAAGAAACAAACTTAGAAACTGATAGTGGTGAAGAATCAATTATCCTCACGGTGGAAGCGTCTGATCGTGAGCAATTTAAACGCCTCGATCAATATCTAAGCGACAAAGTTGATGGATACTCACGCACGTTTTTGAAAAATCTTTTTCAAAAAGACCAAATCATCGTTGCTGAAGATTCCCCTGTCACGCCTAATCTTGAACTTAAAAAGATGCCTCCAGCTGGCACTATTATTCAAGTTATGGTTCCGCCACTTCTGCCATCTACTGCTGAACCAGAAAATATCCCGCTTGAAATTCTTTACGAAGATGAGCATCTCGTCTTCGTCAATAAACCAGCAGGTCTTGTCACTCACCCAGCCCCTGGAAATTATACCGGCACACTAGTGAACGCGATTCTTTATCATTGCAAAGATATTCAAGGTGTCGGCGATCAAAAACGTCCAGGTATTGTTCATCGTTTAGATAAAGGCACGTCAGGAGTTATGGTCATTGCCAAAACTCAAGCTTGCCACGAAGGACTTGTCCTTCTCTTTTCAACTCACGATATTGAACGTTATTACGAAGCACTTGTTATTCGCAATCGTTGTCAATCTTATGGATCAATCGAAAGCAAGATTGGTCGTGATGCCAATAATCGTTTAAAGATGAAGGCCAATACAACTCGCGGTAAGACGGCCATCACTCATTATAAAGTTCTCGATATTTTTGAAAAACATATTCACATGGAATTCAAACTCGAAACTGGTCGTACTCATCAAATCAGAGTCCACACGAGCGAAATACTACGGATGCCGATTATCTGTGATGGCATGTATGGATCACCCAATGAACAAATGATGAAACTGGGCCCAGACTATAAAGCTCTCATCAATGGTTATCCTTATCCATTCTTACATGCAAAAGTTCTTGGACTTATTCATCCGATTACTGGTAAACATCTTCGATTTGAAGTTCCGCCTCCAGAGATGTTTCAGAAGGTTTTGAAGTTTTCGAAAGAGAAAAATAAAGATGAATAACCAGGTCTACGAGAAAGCGCTCCTGCGTGGTCGCTTCATCGTCACTTCTGAAAAGCCTGATCTTGATTTTTTAAAAGTTAAACAAACACACTCAGCTGATGTTCTACCTGAAGAAAGTTGTCACAATTTAGAAGCCGATGGAATTGTGGGATCTAGCAAGGTTCCCAAAGTTATCTTAACGGCAGATTGTGTGCCCCTTGTACTTATTGGTGAAAAATCCCATGCTGTCGTTCATGCTGGCTGGAGAGGCTTGGCAACCCACATACTCGCTCATGAGAGTATAAAGGCCATCCAACCTTATTATGCATTTATTGGCCCCCACATTCGCCAGAACCACTACGAAGTCCAACCCGATTTTTTGTCCAACTTTCCCCAAAACCCAGATGCATTTTCACGTGTGTCTGATAAAATATTCTTTAACCTCTCCATAGTGGCGCATGCTCAACTTCAATCTCTCTATCCAGGGATAAAAATTGAAGATTGTGGTTTATGCACATTTGAAGACGCTAAATTTCACAGTTACCGCCGGAATAAAACAACGGAACGTAACTGGAATATATACATTCCTTAATCTTCATTTCATAAAACGGAGTTTTAAAATGAAACAAAAGTCCATCTATCAAGACAGTTCGATGAACATGACGATCTTGCTATTTTTAGTAAGCTCTTTCATGATCGGTTTATCCATCTATCTCACAGATCACTACTTCGGAGTTAAATTTCCAACGGGTGTAAATGCTGGTTCAATCTGTAACCTTTCAAGCATTTTCAATTGCGATGCTGCTACTCACTCAGCTGCTTCCAATATTGCAGGAGTTCCCATTTCAATCTTCGGGATCATTGTAGGTCTCCTTGTTATGATTGGAATTTTCTTTAAAAACGAAAACTACGAAAAGTCACTTTACTTCCTTTTAATTGTTAACTTTCTTGGATGTGTTGCTCTTTTCTTTTTCTCCCTTATTTCACTCGGTACACTTTGTCCCTTCTGTACTCTTTATTATATTTTCTCTGGGCTGGTGCTCTTTTTATTTTGGAAAAGAAGTCACACATTTATTCCGCACCCAGTGTCTCTTATTGGGATGGGAGTACTATTTGCCGTAGCTGTTTTCATCACTAAAATGAATGTCGATAGTAAAATTAAAAATCAATCAGCAGTTTCAAACGATCTCATCAAGCAGTATTATGCTCTTCCAAATTTAGGTGAACCAAAACCTGCTTCAGAATTTAAAGTGGCGACAGCAGTAAACGCTCCTATTAAAATGCACATCTTCTCTGATTTTGAATGTCCTGCGTGTAAAGCTCTTTCAGAAATGATGCCACAAATTCTTTCTCGTTACGGTGGTAAAATTGATATTCAGTATTACTACTATCCACTCGATAATGCTTGTAATCCAAACATGGATCGTCCTCTTCACAATTATGCTTGTAAAGCTGCCTATGTTGCTTCATGTATGCCCGTTGCAGATTTTGGAAAAGTTCACGATGATATTTTCCATAACCAGGAAAGAATCAGTGATTACCTTGATGAAGTCATCAAAACAAACAAACTTGAAACGTGTGTAGCAGACGCAAAAATTAAAGAAAGAGTTGTTGCTCTCATTAATGCATCAACTCCTTTTAATATTTCATCAACTCCAACTTTCTTACTGAATGGAGTTAAAATCGAAGGTGTTCTTCCTCCGGATCAACTCTTCGCGATCATGGATGAAATCGTTAAAAGAGCTAAATAGTCCCCAATGACACTATAGAATCCCGGCCCTAGCGCCGGGATTTTTTTTTTGATAATCTTCATTCATGAGTAAAAAACGCCGCGAAATTCCTGTTTATCCGTATCCAATCATTGAAACGCATTTTCATCTTGATTATTTAAAGGCCCACTCAAAAGAAGAAATTCTCGATCTTGCACATAAGCATAATGTAGAAAAAGTTATTACCATTTCAGTGTCGCCTGAGAATGTTGATGCTGTAATCGAAATAGCTCAAACTTATCCAGAAGTTTATTGCACCCAAGGATTACATCCTCACGAAGGAAAAGAATGGAACCCTGAAGTCAAAGCAAAGATTCTTAAAAATCTCAATGATTCCAATCGCAACAATAAGATTGTGGCCATTGGTGAAATTGGTCTTGATTTTTATTATTCAAAATCGCCACGCGAAGAACAACTTGCCGCCTTTGAAGAGCAACTTCAAATCGCCGTCGATCACGATCTTCCTGTTGTCATTCATTCCAGAGATGCTGATGAAGACACAATTGCTATCCTCAAAAAATTTAGTACGACATTAAAACGAAAAGGCGTTATTCATAGTTTTACTTCAGGTCTGGAGCTTGCTCAATTTGCACTTGATGAAGGTTTTTGTCTGGGCTTCAATGGAATCATCACCTTTAAGAATGCTGAAAACGTCCGTGATGCTTTACGAATAACTCCACTCAATCGCATTCTACTTGAAACAGATGCACCGTTTTTAACTCCTGATCCGTATCGTGGATTTGAGAATGCGCCGATGTATTTGCCGTTCATTGCTGAAAAAATTGCGGAAGTTAAAAATGCGCCTATCGAAGAAGTTCTTCAACAGGCGTATCAAAATAGTCTTAAACTTTTTAGGTTTTAAATTTCAGGATAGAGCTCATCAATGGCCAGAACATCATAAGTACTAATTTGGCGTTCGCTAGCGTATGACATAATACTTGGAGTTCCATTGAATTGGTGATCAAGTCCCAGCAGATGCCCCATTTCATGAGCAACAGTTTTCTTTAGTTTTGGGTTGTATTCAAAAGGCACATCATATTTTTCATATTCTTTAACCCAAATCACAATATCGCTATCAACAAGTTTTCCTTCAAAGAGATTAGCTGAATAAATATTAACTGCCGTATTCACATAATCAGGGCTGTGCTCTGTCTGATATCCTCGAACTGTATAAATACAGTTTGTATTCAAGTCACTAAAGGGAGGATAAACACTTAATACTTTTGTCGTAATATTTAATCGCTTATTAAGTAAATATCTCCAGTCCGCAATTCCTTGTTCGTAAGATTCTTGAACATAAAAATTTTGAATTCCACAAATATTTACTTCTAAATCTTGTTTTTGTGGCCAATTAACTTTTAAACCTGGTCCAAACAAATATTTATAAACTTCTGATGTTTTTTCTATAACCAGCCCAGCTGTTTTCTTTACAAATGTCATAGAAACAAGAATTTTTCCATTCGTTGATGTGCTCGTCTCAGCTAGAATCGAAAAGGCATTACCGTTTTGTTTTAAACTGTAATGAATCGGCACTAATGTAAAAGTATCTTTTTCCGTAGTGAGAGTACGCAGTTCAAGGTCATTCCCTTTTTGTTCGAATCCAAGTTTTACATTTACAGCATCACTCTCATAACTGTATTTGTTTTCTTTTTTCTTAAAGTTAAATAGCATTTTTTTGTAGTACTCAGTGCGATCTTCTTCCGTCGCTTCATTACCTTCCTCTGCACTTGCTCTTTCAGTAGTCTGCTTCACCAGAATTTCTTTTTCAGTAAACTGCTGAAAACTTGTTAGTGAAAATTCGTTGAAACTGGAACTATTTTCAACATTAATAATCGTTTGATCATTAGTTGTGCTTCCTTCAATAACTTGACGAGGATTTCCCTTAACAAAGACTGTCTCTACTGCTGTTGAAGTATTAAATGCATTCAAGTTTTGTTTTTTCTTTCCACAGCCCGTAACTGCAAGAGTTGTAGATAATAGAATGAGAAGCGACGTTGTCTTCATAGAAACCTCAATTAAAGTCATTACAGTCATTATAGAGATGAAACCGAGGCCGCTTTGAAAGATGCTCCTTTTTATATGTCGAAAGTTTTGACGCCTAAGATTTAGACGAAGAAATGCCTGAAATTAGTGCTTAACCATCTGGAATTCCTATGATTAAGACTCTTTATTTCACCCTACTTTGATGTTATCCTTGGCCATAAATTTTAAACCCGGGGATGACCATGTCTAAGAAGAATTTTCTCGTTAACCGTCCACACCCATGGCACGGAATCAATGTTGGTGCAGAAGCTCCAAAAATCGTAAAGGCCTATATCGAAATTATCGCAAACGACGTAATCAAATACGAAATCGATAAAGAAACTGGTTTCATCATGGTTGATAGACCACAAAAATTTTCTTCACTTCCACCAGTTCTATACGGACTTATTCCTCAAACATATTCAGCAGAAAAAACAGCAGCTTTTTCAAAGATGGCCACAAATGGTGATGGCGATCCACATGATATTTGTGTTCTTTCGGAACTTCCCATTCACCGTGCAGATATCATCATGGACGTAAGAGTTATTGGTGGTATTCGTTTAATCGATTCTGGTGAAGTTGATGACAAAATCATTGCTGTTCTAAACGGCGACCCATTCTACAAAGGTGTAAACGATATCTCTCAAATCTCTCCCGTGATTATCGATCGTATGAGACACTACTTCCTTTCATACAAAACGATTCCAGGTGAGCCGATTAAAATGCAGATTGAATCTGTTTATGGTGCTGAAGAAGCTTACAAAGTTGTTCAGGCCGGAATCGAAGATTACAATAACCACTTCAAAAAATAGTTGCCCGATAAAAAAAGCCCTCCTAAGAGGGCTTTTTTTTGTCCAAAATTCTAACCCTAAAATACAAGTCACAAAAAAAAGGCCCTCGTTATGAGGGCCTTTTTTTTGCTTATTTTTTAAGCTGATCTTTGATGATTTGAGATTGCTGGTCTTTCAGACTCACTGGTGAGTTGTGTGGGTAAAGAATGAGCATTCTCATATTCCCTAATCCACGCTTCAGAGAAAGTCTCTCTAAATTGTTTTCACCAACTGTAACAACTTCAGGCATGTCATAAAATGCTAAGCTGTTTTCTTTTAAGCTAAATGATTGCCACTTCTCACCGTGGTTTGCTAAGAAGTCGTCCCCTTTTGAGTCTGCTTCTAAGTGAGTAACAGCAAGCTTGATTCCTACTTTATCATTTTTACCTTTAACGATTGCTCCAAGATCAGTTTCAATCACAGCAACGTTTGAGTGATTGTAGTACTGCATTTCACCTACACTACGGATAGCCGGGATGTAGTTTTCTGGATTCGTAATTGGAGAAATTTCGAAGTCTGTACGAATATTTCGTGCTACTTCAGCATCAAGAAGAATAGAAGCAAATACATCTTGAGTGATCCCAGCAATGTAAGTTGCTTTGATCCCTAGAAGTTCCTGGTCTGCAATTCCATCAGCATTGTGATCGATTTGAAGTGAAATATCACATGGCTGCCAGAATGTTAGAGCGTCGTATAACTTCACTCCAACTTGAAGAACTTTCTTCCCTTCTTTTTCTACGATACGGATACCTGCTGCTTCAAGGTCACAGAGAGTTGAAGAAGAAAGATTCTCAGGATTTTTTACAACTTTACGGTCGTCAGTTCCCAAAAGGTTGAAGATGAGTGCATCACCTGAACTCTTAGAATTGTTTTCAAGAACGAGTTTTACTTCAGCTCCTGAACGATCAAGTGCTGTTTCTGTTTGAGTAACTAAGCTTGTCGCTTTGATGTCACTTACTTTGTTCAAAACTGCAAGGAATGGAAGAGAGATTTTTTGTGAACCATCTGCCGCTTGAAGAATGATGAAACCATCAGCTTCAATGTTGTTTGCACTAGCTTCTTCACGAGCAAGTGTGAAACTTACGTCAAATGTAGCTGTGCTGTTTGCTTTAACTTTAATTGCACTTGGAAGAGATACTGAAATGTTTTTGCTCTTAAGAGCTTTTGTTGCAAAAAGAACATCTTTATCTGACTTGTTTGTCAGAGTTACTTTTTTAGAAACTGCTTTCGTAGAAGCAACTGGAACTTCGCCAAGAGAAAGAGTTGCAGGAGCTGCAAGAACTTTAGCTTTGAAAGCTTCTTCTACGAGTACACGGCCAGCACCTTGACGAGCAACTGGAATATATTTTCCACCAGTCATCATGATTTTTGCGTTGTTAAGAAGACGTGTTTTTAGTTCACGAACACTTTCAGTCGGGTGAGCTTGCTTTAATAGCGCCATTACACCAGCTAAGTGTGGACCTGACATTGATGTTCCAGAGAATTGAACTGAATCAGTTCCTGTTCCCATTGCTGTCGAGATAACGTTGTTACCTGGACCAGAAATTTCCGGCTTAATAAGTGAATCGATTGAACGTGGTCCTCTTGAAGAGAAGTCTGTCATCGTATCGATAAGATCATCACGAGTAATGATTTGACCTGGTGAGAAGTTGAAAGATACTTCTGTTCCAGCTTTTAGTGCTGCTTTAATCGCATCACCAACGGCTTTATGAATCATAACACCAGGGAAATCAAATTTTCCATTTCCACCCATTGGGATTGGATTGGCGTCACTATTGTTCACCATAAGAACGCCGATAGCGCCTAGTGATTTTGCTACTTCGAATTTTTGATCGAATGAAATACCACCACGATCCATAAGAGCAATTTTACCCTTAACTTGAACTTTTACTTCTTCAGCGATTTCATCCACACCTGTTCCAATAGCTACAAGTGATCCTGAAACTTTTGATGTTTCAGCTGGAACAGTTGTTGTTCCTTCTACTTTTTCTACAAGTTTAGATTCGCCACCAAGTTTAACTTCAACTGCAGGAATTGAAATGTTTTGGGCCATATCATCGATAGATGCCGCAACTGAAATAGCTTCATCTGAAGTTCCTGGAGCACCTGTGATGTATGGATTGTCACCTGAGTTACCAGCACTTGCTACAACTACAGTCCCAGCTTTAGTTAAGTTTTTAATCGCTTCATTATAAAGGATTTTTGGTTTACCGAATCCACCACCGAGTGAAAGGTTTACAACATCAAGTCTATTAGATGGATCAACTTTTTCAGATGGATCTGCTGCATACTCTAGAGCAGAGATAACAACCACATCAGATGTACTTCCTGATTTACCGAAAACTTTAAGAGCGTAAAGTTTTGCGTCTGGTGCAACTCCTGAATAAGACTTCACACCATCACCAATACCGGCAACTGAACCAGCAACGTGTGAACCGTGTCCACCTTCATCAATTGGGTTTTCATCGCGAACTGGAATTTGTTGTTCTAATAATTCTCCGCCCGCTGAATACATCGTTCCTGCGAAGTCTACACCACCAACAACTTTATCGTTAGGGAAGTATTCAGTCGCAGCGCTTGGATCAAGAGCTTCAAAAATTTCTTTTTTCCCAAGACCACCCATCATTGAGTGAGTGAAGTCGATACCTGTATCGATAACACCTACTCTCATGTTCTGACCTGAAACTCCAAGCTTGTGAAGTTTGTCAGCGCCGATGAATGTAACAGTATTTTTTTCGTTAAGAGATGTTGGAGCTACTGATTTGCTTACACCAACAGTTTGTGGTCGTAAGAAAGAAGTGTTCTCAACAAGTTTATTCACACCTTCAAGTTTCTCAATATCTTTTGCCACTTCACTTGGAGCGACGAAAGCAATGGCATTGAGAACCATTTTATATGTGTTGATGATTTTGATATCTGGTGAAAGCGATTGAAGTTTTTCAAGCATTGCTGCCTGCTCTTCTAAAATAGCTTTCTTCAACTCTTCATCAACAACAACTTTTCCCTCTTCAGTTTTAGCTGTCGAAAGAAGTGCAGGAAGTTCCAATTGGATGAGTCCTACATATTGAATTGGAGTTTGTTGTCTCATGCTGAAATAGCGGCTGAGAATTGAGCCTGTGTTTTTTTGTGATGGTCCCTTAGGAGCACATGAAGCGAGTAGTGCTAAGGCGACAATAATCGTAGACGTTTTTTTCATAGATTCCCCCTGAGAAAAAGCTGAAAAGCTTTAGCGGGGGCAAATATAGCTCATAAGAGATGGGAGTCAAAGACTAAGCTTTGTCTTGCAAGGAATTGTCAGCAAAGTTTAACTTTTTAAGTTTTGGGGCCTTGAAGGCGGTGAAAATCACCACGAGAAGTGTCATTGTGCCACCGAAAACAACTGAAGGGACAACCCCCATAATCTTCGCGGCCACTCCCGATTCGAAAGCCCCAATTTCATTAGAAGAGCCAATAAACATAGAGTTAACGGCGTAAACTTTTCCTTTCATCTCTTGAGGGACAAGTGTCTGAAGAATTGTTCCTCTAACGACCACAGAAACATTATCACAAGCTCCGCTGATTGCTAAAACAACTAAAGAAAGCACGAAGTTCTTAGAAAGTGCGAAGGTAATCATGCAGATACCGAAGCCAGCAACGGCCCAGAGAAGTTTTCTTCCCGTGTTGTGAAGAGGTGGATAATAAACGAGAAGAGCGGCCATAAGAAATGATCCCACACTTGGAGCTGCTTTTAAAAAACCCAATCCTTGTGGACCAACTTGTAAAATATCTTGAGCGAATATCGGTAGAAGAGCGACTGCTCCGCCGAAGAGAACAGCGAAGAGATCAAGCGAAAGCGCACCTAAGAAAATCTGATTATTAAAGACGTATGAAATTCCACCTTTGATTGATTCGAGAATAGGAGCTTTTTTATCATTCTGACTAAGTTGTGGTTTAGGAGACATAAAAGTAAAAACAGCGAGTGCACAGAAAATAAGAATCGCGATAACCATGTATGCCCGATATTCAATTCCCGAGAAGAGAAACCCACTCACCCCCGCTCCTAGCATGAAAGCAATTTGCCACAATGTCGAATGCCACGATGTTGAGTTGATATAAATTTCTTTTGGTACACATTCTGTCATGATTGAAAATAAAGACGGACCTAAAATTCCGCGTGCAAAACCGGTGACAGCAATAAGAGCGAAAATTGAAATCAATTTATAATCGTGAACATTGTAGGCCACGTAATAAAGTGAATAGCTGGCCAAAAAGAGAACACTCAAACAGCTCATCACAATTTTTTTTCTGTCGTGAAGATCTGCAAAATGTCCTGCAAATAAGGTTACTGAAAAATTAGGGATAATTTCAACTAGACCAATGAGACCTAAAGTCAGAGGGTCCTTCGTAAGCGAGTAAACATGCCACCCGACGATTACGGCCTGAAACTGGAGGGCCAAAGTGAGAAGGATTTTCGTCCCGAGGAAGATTCGGAAATCAGCATATTTGAGAGCGGCATATGGATCATTTGATTTTAATTTAGTCGTCATATCTTCTAGTTTTTAGAGGGTTATGTATCTCATGAGTATTCCAGTCAGGAATATGCTATAATAAGGAACGAAGAAATCTTACTGCAGAAATACTAATAGGTAATGCTTAAAATTCCGATAATTGTATTATGACTAGCATGGGGAATAACTTCTTTTCGGTATCGTTCGATCTAATCGTTATTGATCGAGCTGTTCCTTATGATCTTTATGTGAACTCTTCTTCATCTGAAAATCGCGAACGTTACGTACGCATCTATCCTAAAAACGATTCATTAAGCTCAGACGAACTCAAAGTATTCAAAAAAAAATATTTTCAACTTTATGTGCACGAATCGCAGAGAGCAGATTATCTCAAAAGTTTGATTAATTGTTCGCACGCTACTGATGTAGTTAAAACGGATGTTATTAAAAATTCGGCCATTCATTATCTCGATAAACTTTTTGATGAAGACAAAGAGTTTACCACTGACATTCTTTCGGAAACAATCACAGAGTGTAAAACGGCCGTTGAGAGCATGGTTGACGTCATTAAAGACTATGATGTTACCCAAGTTCAAAATCTCATAGCCTCTCTTTCGTTCCACGACTTCTATACATATGATCACTCTATTAATGTATCTATGTATTGCATTTCTCTTTTTCGCGCCGTAAAGCCGAATGCCACAAAAGAAGAAATCGTTATGGCAGGCCTTGGAGGTCTCCTCCACGATATTGGTAAAGTGAAAATCACTACCAACATCATCAACAAACCAGAAAAACTTTCAGATGAAGAGTTTGAAGTGATTAAGCAGCACCCAGAATTCGGTTTTCAATTGTTGAGTGAAAACCCATGTCCTGATTGTCAGGGAGTTGATTTCAACATCATTAAAAGAATTGTGTACGAACACCACGAAAACTTTAATGGAACTGGTTATCCTAGAAAAATTTCCGGACCAGACATTCATTTATATGCCCGTATTACGGCCATCGCTGATTTCTTTGATGCCATCACAACGAAGAGAAGTTATCACGAAGTTCTAAACGTTGAAGATGCTATTCAAGTCATGTCGAAAGCATCTGGAAAAAAAATTGACCCCAATCTCTTTGAGATTTTTACAAAAAGTATTAAGCAACTTATTCTTCAAGGGAAAACAACTCAAGAACTTCCTGAAGACTTTGACCCTTGCCAGCCTCAGAACGTACTTCCATTCAAGAGACCAGATCCAACTTTCAAAGTTTCTGGATTCGGTGATAAAGAAAAACCTAAAAATTTCGGAAAAATTAAAAAACGAGTTGGTTGAGATTACTCGTTAATGATTTTTTGAATCCACGGATAAGCGACCGCAACGTTTGAATACACACCATAGTAGTTTGGACGTGCACAACCTTCTCCCCAGCTTACAACACCAATAAGAAATTTTTTACCTTTTTCATCGAGAACAAGTGGTCCACCGCTATCGCCTTGGCATGCATCTTTTCCACCTTCATCTATGCCTGCAAGAATCATCGATTCATCAATGCGACCATCATATGAATCGCTCGCATTCCCGCGTTCACGACTAACAAGTGGAACTGAAACTTCGTGGAGGATATGTGGAAAACGACCATCTTCGGTCGTTGCTCCCCACCCATAAACTGTCGTCATCTTCCCTTCTGCCAATCCACCCATTTGAGCAAACTCTGGAGTGATGATTTCGATAGGTTTTAAACGTGAAGTTTTAAAATCGATTTTTTCTTGTAATTCAATGAGGGCGAAATCGTAAGTATCACCATAATCAAAAGATCTATGTTTCGGGTGGATATGATAATCCTTCATTTTTAATGTAATGCCATGAGGAGAATAGATATCAAGCGTACCAGCAGTTATGGGAAGATCGAAAATCGCCTCACAGTGTGCAGCTGTTAAAATCCATTTTTCATTGATAATCATCCCTGAGCAATCCTCACCCAAACGGACAATGTAATTTAGATCTGTTCGAGTGATATCAACTTCACTACCGCCAACAATTTTAGAGTTTTTGATTTTGAGCGAAGCCTGATTCTTACTATTACCACAAGAAGTAATGAGTGCAGTCATTGCGATGATTGAAAGAAGTTTTTTCACAGGCACCTCGGGCTTTTTAAGCGTCGAGTGCTTTGATCAACTCGTCCACTTGTTGTTTGGTATTGAAGATGTGAAACGAGAGTCGAATGTTGCCTTGTCTCACTGAAACATCAACATTACGTTTCTTTAACTCTGTTTCAAGTTCAATGCTATCTGAGGCCGCGGCTTTTAGGCAAACGATATTGCCCATGTGATCCAGTGGAGTTACTAACGAAAACTTACTTTTCGGATAATGCTCTAAGAAATAATTTCGGATCTCTTCGTTGTGTTGGCGAATGTTTTCAAGACCAACGTCAGCAAGAAAACTTAAGCTTCCATCCAGACATCCTGAACAGAGAAGATTTGCTGCTTGCCCACGATCATACTGACGGGCACCAGGAAGAGTTTCAGTTGTATAGTCGAGAAGATTGTAAACGCGTTTTGAGTTAGGACTTAAAATCCAGTTAGCGTTTAAGTGATAAATTGAATCTTGAGCACGTTGAGAAAAATACGCAAACGCATGTCCGTAAGGACCGAGCATCCACTTATATGAAGATACCGTGAGAACATCGATGTACGACAATTCTTCAGTCGAAATATCCATTCCCCCAAGGGCCTGAGTTGCATCAACAACGAAAAATATATTTTTACTCTTAAGATATTTGCCGAGAGAAATTAGATCGATCTTTTTTCCAGTATCAAAGGCCACATACGAGACGTTGAATATCTTCGTTTGAGGTTTGAGATTTCTCTCGAGGAATTCTGGAGTTGGAACAATCTCTGTCCCCAAATCCAACATATCGAAAGAAAATTTCTTATGTCTTTCTGCAAGCATCCAAGGAAGAATGTTCGAAGGATAGTCTTTATTAATAGCAGCGACCCTATCCCCTTTTTCGAAGATAAACCCGTTGGCCACGATATTGATAACATCTGATGATGAAGTTGCATGGGTGATATTATCTGCTGAAGCGTTGATGAGCTTTGCAAACTTCACGCGAAGCTTTTCCGAGATACTCATCCAATCGTCATAAGCATAGAAAGACGGATCTAATTCTTTTTCCATCGCGGCCATGATTGTTTCTTTAGCGCGAATGGGACTAGGCCCGAAATAGGCTGAATTAAAATAAATGCTCTTTAAATGAGAGAACTCTTTTTCGATTAGCTTTTGGGTAGCCGAATCCATTGTCTCTTACTTCGTTGTCGTAGGAGTTGTTGGAGCTGGCGTCGCTGGTGCAGCTGGAGTTGCTTCCGTTGGTGCTACTTGAGTAGGTGCAACTGGAGCTTTTTGTGCATCAGTGTTTAGAGGGCGAGATACTGGAGCTTCAGAATCTAAAAGTGATTTTTGAAATTTAGAATCTTGTAAGCGGGCCAGAAGAATAGAATTTCCGAGGAAGAGAATCGCAAGAACAGCAGTGATTTTCGTCATGATGTTACCGCGAGTTGAACTAGACATGATTGACTCAGATCCAGCAGCTGTCATTAATCCTGCCTCTGCTCCTTTACCGAATTGTAGAAGAACTACGATAATGAGAAGAACTGAGATAATTGCTTGAAGAACCATGAGTGAAGTTGTCATTACTATATCCTTAAAATGAAAATCTAAATGAAATCAAAATTGTCTTAAAAAATAGCAGGTTTTTTAATCCTTGCAAAGCTTTTAGCGCTGCATGCTACCGCTGACACAGAGCTGCTTAAAATCTTGGGCCTTTAAACTCGCTCCGCCCACCAGTGCTCCATCAATATTAGGTTTATTGAGGAGTGAATCAATATTATCGGGCTTCACAGATCCGCCATAAAGGATGACGGTCTCATCTTTATTAAGGGGAAGTTTTCCACGAATAAAGGCGTGGGCCTCTTCCGCTTGCTCGGCCGATGCTGTTTTTCCCGTTCCGATGGCCCAAACAGGTTCATAGGCCACGAGGATGAGGTGAGCTTTTTCACTTGGAATGTTTTGGAGACCGATTGCGATCTGGCGATCTAAAACATCGAAAGTTTTATTTGCTTCACGCTCTTCAAGAGTCTCACCTACACAGAAAATAACTTTCAAGTCGTGTTTCAGAGCATTCAAAGTTTTTTTGTTCAAGAGATCATCACTCTCACCGAAAATAGTACGTCTTTCTGAGTGACCGATAATGACGAATTCAGTTCCAATGTCAGCAAGTGCTGCTGGAGAAATTTCTCCAGTAAAGGCCCCTGAGTCATGTTCAGAACAGTTTTGAGCGCCAATTTGAATGGCCCCTGTTGTGAAGGCCATTTCTTTTAAGATTGGAATATGAAGAGCTTGAGGTGCGATCCATGCTTTGCATTTGAGATCCATTTTCATTTTGGACATTTCTATGAAGAAGTCAGAGATGGATTGCAAGTTTTGGTTCATCTTCCAATTACCTACAATATGTATTTCTCTTCGTTTCATATTCATCCTTTTTCTCCAGCTGCCCGAACTCTAGTCCCAACAACTACTTTTATTACTTTCTACACATTAAAAAATGTCCACTGGACATTTTTTTCGGGCAGCTAATCAATCCCGAATTTTAGAGCTTGAATGCCTGGTAGCGTTCCATTTTCAATGTATTCCAGCGAAGCTCCACCACCAGTCGAGATGTGTGACATTTTGTCAGCAACACCTGATAAGTTAACAGCGGATACAGAGTCTCCTCCTCCTACAAGTGTGAAAGCATCAATTGAAGCAAGTGCTTTCGCCACTCCGAAAGTTCCTTTCGCGTAGTTTGGATTTTCGAAGAGTCCCATTGGACCATTCCAGAGAACAGTTTTTGCTGAACGAAGGTGGTCTGTGTAGTTTTGCAGAGTCGAAGGCCCAATATCGAGACCGATCATATCGTCAGGAATATTTGTTTGTCCGATATCTGAAGGGGCTCCTCCAAATTCATTTGAAGCAAGGTGATCGCTTGGAAGAACGATTTTGTTTTTCGAAGGCATACCGAGAATTCTTTTAGCAAGTGAAACGTCCTCGTCAGAACAAAGTGATTTGCCGACAGTGTGACCTTTTGCTTTTAAGAATGGATACGCCATCGCGCCACCGATAAGCAGCTTATCAACGTTATTGAGAAGAGCTTCGATGATTTTAATTTTATCAGAAACTTTTGCCCCACCCACGATGGCCACGAATGGTTTTGTTGGATGGTGAACAACTTTATCGAGAGCTTCAAGTTCGCGCTTCATCAGAAGGCCAGCGTAAGCTTTGTTCTTGAAAAAAGCGTTGATCTCATATGTAGAAGCATGCTTTCTGTGAGCAGCTCCGAAAGCATCATTAACAAAAACATCACCGTAAGTTGAAAGCGTACGAGCGAACTCACGATCGTTGCCTTCTTCTTCAGCGTGGTAGCGAAGATTTTGAAGCAAAATAATTTTTGATTCATTTAAACCGAGAAGTGTTTTGATTCCACGGTCAAGGGCCGTCTCAGTCAATGTTACTTCCATACCAAGTTTTTCAGCTAAGTATTTTGCTACGGGCTCCAGTGTGTAAGTAGGATCCACTTTTCCTTTTGGACGACCGAAGTGGCTCATGAGGACTAGTTTTTTAGCTCCAGACTCAAGGATGAATCGGATCGTTTCAAGAGCTTCATCAACACGAGTTGTGTCTGAAATTCTTGTGGGATCTTTTTTATCCATTGGCACGTTGAAATCGAAACGAGCAAGAACTCGTTTGTCTTTTGCTAGCGCTTTGAAACTTTCATCAGTGATAAATTTTATTGCCATTTGCTTCCCATGAAATTTACAAGATCAAGAACACGATTTGAGAAACCAGCTTCATTATCGTACCAAGAAACAACTTTAACTGTGTTTCCGATGACGTTTGTTAATTCAGCATCAAGGCATGAAGAATGTCTCATTCCCATGTAGTCCACTGAAACTAACTCTTCCGTTTCATAACGTAAAATACCTTTTAGAGAAGTTTCAGACGCGTGTTTTAAAGCGGCATTGATTTCTTCTTTTGTTGCAGTTTTCTTAAGAGTTGCAACGAAATCTGTAAGAGAAACGTTTGGAGTTGGAACGCGGAATGAATATCCGTCTAATTTTCCTTTGAGTTCAGGAATAATTTCGCCAACAGTTTTTGCAGCACCTGTAGTTGTAGGAATGATAGACATTGCTGCCGCTCTTGCTCTTCTCTTATCTGAGTGAGAGCCATCAAGTAACATTTGATCTGATGTGTATGAGTGAACTGTAGTCATGAATCCTGTTTCAATTCCAAACTTATCGTTAAGGACTTTTACGATTGGTGCAAGACAGTTTGTTGTACAGCTCGCGTTTGAAACAACGTGGTGTTTTGCTGGATCGTAAATATTTTCGTTAACACCCATTACGAAAGTAGCATCAAGTCCTTTTCCAGGCGCACACATAATAACTTTTTTTACGGTGCCGTGAAGGTGTTTTGAAAGTCCTTCTTTGTCTTTGAAGACACCAGTTGAATCGATGACAACTTGAACTCCTTGATCTCCCCAAGGGATTTCTGCAGGATCACGTTGAGTGTAAAATTTAATCGCTTTTCCGTTGATCGTTACTGTATCACCTTCAAGTTTCACTTCACCGTTGAAAGGTCCATGGACTGAATCATATTTGAAGAGGTGAATATATTGTTCTGGCTTCCCAGGATTGTTTACAGCAACAATTTCGAAATCAAAATCTTGGCGGTTGAAAAATTCACGGAGAACAGTTCTACCGATTCTTCCCATACCGTTGATACCAACTTTAATTTTAGGCATAAAAACTCCGTTGAAATGAAGAGAGCGAGATTAAATAAAGGTGGCCCATAGTAACGATTTTGAGACGTTCTGTAAAAGAAAAACGCAGTGGGCCAGCGAATGCCGGACCACTCTATTTTGAAGTGCTTTTATCTCTAAAATTAACGAGAAATTGTTTTGAATAGGTTACTAAAAAAGCTACCAATGGCCTGGAAAAAGTCCTTAAATGGGTTCCTCGGAGCATCATAGATAGCTACGTCTGGAAGGCTACTTTCCCCTCTGGCCGTAGTAGACGTCGGTTGAGTGTATTCCATCTTCGGTTGGGCCCCTTTTGAGCGAAGAATCTCATCCACCTTTTGCTCCATTGCCGCCCCAAGTCCAGCCTCGTAATCATCCATTATGGTTTTTCTTCCACCTGGTACCCAAGTCTTTTTAGGAGGAGTTGAATTTTTGCACGTTTTCCCTTGATAGAGACCAATTGGCTCATTGAGCACCGAAGGAATGGTTGAATTGTTTGGTACTTCCTTTTCGTTTCCGGCCATACCTGTACCTAAATTCGTTCCTGTCGTGATTTTTGTCGTCTCTAGAATTCCCGAGAACCACGGAATGTCGAACATGTGTTCCCTTCGCGCGTGCCTATCGTCCAAATAATATGGAAGTGGTTCAATCACCACCGCATTTGGCTTCTTAAACATACTCTCGCAATAGATATTGGCTTCTTCTGCTGGATATTCATATTCATCGCAAAGTCCGAGAGTATGCATATACTCGTGAATCATGACTCGTGGATGACTTCCCGTTGTCATGACTGGGATTCCTCCCTCGTATGATGAACCACCATTATAATCAAGACTCTTTACAATCATCGCTTGGTCAGCACCTTTCTGGGCCGTCAATGCATTGAGCTTTTCAGTGTTATCACACGTCACTGTTCGTTGCATGATTTCACCTTTCGAATTTTTCATTCGACTACCGCAATCAAGTTCGTTGGCATTTAAAAGCATGACTTCGAATTCAACTTTGTTTTTATTGAACGGATAAGTATTCTTCATTGTCTCAGCCACTTCATTGGCCTTCGACATGTCATCTTGATCTGTATAAATAATAAATTTAACAGCGTGAGCTTCGCTCATCATCATGAAGAAAAGAGGAGTGAGCATGAAGAATTTTTTCATTGTTCTGTCCATGTTAAACTTTTTTTAGCAGTGGTTTTTTTATCATTGAGTGATTCAATTTTATAACTCTTAATTGAACCAAATTCCGCACTAAGCGGAAACTTCACCACTCTTGAAACTGGATTCTTAGAAAGATTTTTTATTTCAATTTTACCAGGTGCTTTTTTATGATCGGTGCTTTCGTAAACGCTAAGAGTGTTGAGCTGAATATGTTTGTCATAAATTAATTTATCGTTCGCATCGTAAAGATAAACGATATAATTTGCATTTTCTTCATATCTGCCGTAATCACAAAACTCTTCTTCCAATTTAAAAGCGGAAGAAATCTGCGCGTCTGCTGTAGGATCCACTTTTAAAACAGTGCTCAACGTTTTACCGCAAACACCTAACTCTTTTTTCAACTTTGTTTCAGCAAAGGTTTGTGTAAAAAGCGATGAAGTAATTAGAAGGCAGACCGATGAGATCGTTAAAGTACCAAATTTCATGTGAACTCCTAAACAACTTTTCGGCATTTAGGAGAGACTCTTGAGGGGGATGTCTTGAATAAAAAGCAATTTGTGGATCAGTTGAATGCAAAGGACGATGTCCTTTCTCCCTTTTTAGTAAAATATATCTCTACGGCCGAAGGCAAAGACGGCAAAAGTTATTTAAACATCATCCTCGCAGATAAAAGCGGAGAAATAGAAGCTCGCAAATGGCATGGAGCCGAGCTGGTTATCGGACAAATTCGCTCAGGTGATATAGTTGTCGTGAACGGAAAAATGAATGCCTTCCAAGGGCGTCTTCAAATGATTGTGACAGAAATCACAAAGCTTAACGACAATCAAATTAATCGCGATGACTATATTCAAAAAGCAGGATCTGCTCCTGAAAAAATGTACAATGAACTTCTCGCCATCGTCGAAACTTTGGAAGAAGTTTATATCAAAGATCTTCTGCTTTCGATTCTGCACGACCCGGAAATCGCTCGTCGTTTAAAAATATGGCAGGCCGGAAAATCGATTCATCATGCTTATCAATCAGGTTTGCTTGAACACATTCTTTCTTGTGCCACTCTCGGTGTGCAGCTTTCTCCGCACTACAAAGTAAATACTTCATACGTAGTGGCTGGTTGTATTCTTCACGATCTTTGTAAAATTTATGAACTTACCGAAGGCCCGGTTGTTGATTATACCGAAGAGGGAAAGCTGGTTGGCCACCTTGTTAAAGGTCTTGAGATCGTCGACCACTTCGCTGGGAAAATGAAACATTTTCCCTACAACATGAAGATGCATTTGAAACACATTCTCCTCGCTCATCACGGCGAATATGAATATGGTTCTCCAAAAATTCCAAACACAAGTGAAGCCTTTCTCGTTCACTTGATTGATCTCATGGACTCAAAAATGAGTTCATTAGAACAAGTGAAAAAGAGTGACAACAACACCGGGCACTGGTCTGGATTTGTAAAGCATCTCGATCGCATTGTTTACAAACAAGAACTACCAAGCTTCACCAAATATATTGATGAAGATTCAAACTCGGGGCACTCACCTGTTTCTCCTACTCCTAAAAAAGCAGCTGAAAAAAGTACACCCAATACCGCCATGGGAAATCTACTAAAAGGATTTAAAGTCGAGGAATAAACTCTGCTATTATCTCGCCTTCAGTCCCTTATTGCCTAAACTATGATCGCTTGTCATGCTCCCCTATAATGGGAGCATGACTAAAGTTGCAGAGAAAACTGCCACTCCCATTGTGAATTCCAATCTTAAAAATCTGAAACCCTTTCGCGGTGGCGGCAAGGCCCTGCCTACACAAGAAGCTAAACCAGAAATTTCAGAACAAGCAAAAGCTTTGAATGCAGCCGAGCAACCTGAAGCTCCAAAAACTGAAACACCAAAAACCGAGACACCTAATGTTCTCGAAAAAGCAGCATCTGTTGCGAAGTCGATAGCGAAAGCGCCAGTAATACCGATTGTTGTGCCAACTTCAACACCGAAAAAACTAGCTGAAAAAATCGATGATAAAAAAATCGTAGAAAAAAAACAACCTCCCCTTCACTTCATCAAAAAACCGGCCGTGATTTTTATTGAAGGTTTTTCTGCCTTTGGTATCTCAAATGGTGACGGTATAAGTGAAATGGCCGAAGGCATGCCAGGAGCTAAAAAATTCTCTTGGGAAGAGCATGACAAAATCATGAGTGAAATAAAAAAACACGCTCCTGATCAGCCAGTCGTCCTCGTCGGACATAGTTTTGGTGGAGACACCGCGATTGAAATCGCCAACGAACTCAATTCTGTAAAAAATGGTTTCCGCTCAATTGATCTGATTGTTTCCATCGATGCCGTAGGAATGAATAAAACCATCATTCCACAAAACGTAAAACGCAATTTGAATTTCTTTGGTGAAGGACTCATTCCTTTTATTCACGGAGATCCGACTGTCGCGCGCAATACAAAATACACTGAAGTGACAAATGAGTTACGTTCAGACATGCACTCCAAAATGGAAGACTCTCCAGAAGTGCAATTTCAAATTTTTGAAGCGATCAACGAGACGTTAGGTAATCATGGAGAAGAAGATATCTTCATCGAGATCACTGAAAAAAGTCAGATCAAAGACATTTTAGAAGCGCTTAAAGAAAATCTCTAACTAGTGACAGTCCTCTTCACCCAAATTCGTCACCACCAATTCATTGGCATCTTTGTCGACACCAAGGCAAACCGGAACATTGTCATTTTTTGAATTGTTGAAGAAATGAAAAGCTTCTTCACATTGAAACATGTCGAGATAGAAATCATGGCGCTCGCCACTGTCTTCTTCAAAATTGATTCCGGTTACAAAACTTTGGCAGTCGAGAATGACGGATTTAAATTTTGTGGTTTTGATTTCGAAGTAAAATCCCATTTCTTCATTGGGGATGAAATCAACCATGGGCGTGAGAATAGTTTCGGCCTTCAAGCTCAAGCTCATGACCATAAGTCCGACTAAAATCATCACCTTTTTCATAAATACCCCTTTGTGTAATACACAGGTCGGGTATTTAAAAAATTAGTTGAGCGTTTTATTTAAAAAAATCGATCTTTTTGGCCGGATAAATCCCTATAATAATTTGAGCTCATCCAATACCAAGTAGGCCTCATGACTTTCAGGCATCTTTTTAGGATGTTTCGTAAGCCAAATATTTTCCAGAAGTCGCGTGTAGTTTTTTCGAATGTCTTCATACATCCAGCGTTCTTCATCAGTCTTTGCGGTCTTCTCTCTCTTCATGACTTCTTGAATATGCTTTTTACTTGCTTTTAGTTCTTCAAATGCTTTTTTACTTTCGTGATCAAAAAGTAAAATAATATGGGCGTTGGCCACCGTTGAAGAAACGACATCAATTAGGGGAGTTTTCTTAATTTGTTCGTTTTCATTTGCATCGAGTTTTTCTATTTTCTCTTTTTCTTCCACAGAGAGATTTGGAAAACGCTTTTTGAAAATTTGAACCATCTTTGTTGCTACTGGATTGTAAAAACCACTATTGAGTTCCGTGAACGCAAGAAGGGCAAATCTATTTTTGGGAAATTCTTTTTGAACACTGTTGATGGTGTTTGAAACGCGATCAGTTTCATAAGCAAGTTTCCCCCACTCCATGAAATCTTCGATGTATTTTTTGTCATTCACTCCCGCATATCCACCACTACAAATTTTACATGAAACTTCTTTTTGTTTTTTAGCAGCTTCAATATCGCTTGCTGATTTACCTTCGGTGTCGATTTCAAAACAACACGTCTCACATGTATATGAGATTTCAATTCCTTCACCGTGCTTAATTCCTAAATTGTGAAGCTGTTCATGAAAGAGAGTTTTTTTTAGTTCAGCAGCTTCTTCTTTCGTCGCAGCTCCTGCTTTTTTAGGGTGACTTGGATTAATCGACATGTACGGATGTTTAATGCCAAGACTTTCAATCTTGTCCGCATCACTGATAGAGGCGTGGGCCGCTGTTCCTTCCCAGCCCTTGTAATCTTTTTGGTTACAAGCAACCGTCACCCTCTTTTTCTCTAAAAGAAAATTTAGGTTCGTAAGATTTGTACCTGCCCCATCTGGTTTAACCGCATTCTTTTTATTTCCATCTGAAAGCTTTTTGAGACATTGAAAACCAGTATTCATCGCCTCTTTAAGAAGCCCCGTGAAACCCTTTCCCCATCTTTCTAAGCAGGCCTTCTGTACGTCATAACCAAAACTCGTTTTTTGAAAATCACCTACAAAAAGTTCTTCTGCGGCCCCTCGAGAATCTTTGGCCAACCTCAGGAGCATGTTTTGTTCGGTCGGCAATCCAGGCCCCGTGCAATTCACACAATCTTTTCTTTGATTGAGTTTGTCGTGAGTGGTGAATGTTTTTTCGAACGATCCATTAAAATCAGCATCCACTTCAGTAGTGATAATTCTGAGATCATGTTTTTTATCGTGATACTCAAAATTTTTGCGATCGACTTTCCCGTCAGCGTTCGTATCAATCTCGCGAATTTCTACAGGTGTTTCTGCATCTTTGAAGGGGGTATAAGTCGTCCAATGAGATATCGCTCCAGAAAAATTTTTATCTTCTTCAAGCTTAACGATAGCGTCGCCTTTATAATATTCGATACGATCGATTTTTCCGTCTTTGTTTACGTCGTGATTGATCACTCTTTCTTCATGAGGAAGAACAGAAGCATTCAAGGAGACTTCTGCGCTGGTGGTATAAGAAATTAAAAATGGGATGAATATGAGTTTCAACATACTATTACTATCGTCTTATGTTCTTCTCTATTTAAGACGTACAAATATGTTTAGGAATTTTTTTCCCTTCTGCGAAACCAAAAGGCTGGTGGCACCAAAAAAAAAGGACCCTTTCGGGTCCTTGCTATCTACTAAAACGGAATGTCATCCGCAGTAAAGTTAGTGTCTGTCGAAATGTCGTACTCTTGGTTCGCCATAGAAGTGTCGTAAGCTGGAGCGCCTTGTCCTTGTGATTGCTCACGTCCAGCACCAGCTGAAGCTTGTCCACCAATGAATTGAACAGTTTTCGCTACGATTTCTGTCGTGTAACGTTTCTGTCCAGATTTATCGTCCCATGAACGAGTTTGAAGTGAGCCTTCGATGAAAGCTTGTCTTCCTTTAGCGAGGTATTGGTTGCAAAGTTCACCAAGTTTTCCCCAAACAACAACTCTGTGCCATTCAGTTCTTTCTTGTTTCTGACCTGCTTTATCGGCCCATGATTCGCTTGTTGCGATAGTGAAGTTACACACGGCCATTCCGCCTGGTGTGTACTTTAGTTCTGGGTCTCCGCCTAGACGTCCTAGGATAATGACTTTGTTAACACTCATGAAGTCTCCTCTGATTTGGATTCACAGTAAGTACACGCGTACAAAACTTACTGCTACCTGGTTAAATTATGCTTAAGTTGCAACATTAAACGTTAATTTACTCGGGAGCAAAAGCGGAAATTTCTGACAATTTGTTAACAGCAATAAATTTTTTAGGATTGTTTAGCGCCGGCTTCAGAAACCGATGGGTTAGCCGTCTGTTTTTGGGCCCAGAATTCTGCAACTTTCTGACGCGCTACTTTTACATCGCGTTTGTACCAAGTGGCGTCGAAACCGCAATGAGGACATGGGACTTGTTTTTTGAAATCGGAACGAATGGCCAATTCAAAAAGACCCCAAACTAAAAAGAAAACAGTGAAACTCTCCACGCCTACGATCGGAAAAAGAAGTCCACCGAGAACGATTGAAGTAAGGATTATTTGCAAATGATTTTTCTTCGTCAGTCGTGGCGAAACTGGAACATTTCTTTCTGTTCTACAAAGTGGACAGAAAAAATTGCGGTTTTTATTTTTGTATTTATAAACACGGGCCTCTAACGGACGTTTACTCACCATTTACCTCCTATCGTCTAAGCTTACACTATTCCCTATCCACTTTCGTAGTCGGCAAAAAAAGGCGAGCCAGGAACCCCGCGGTCCCTGGTGGTTGATAGTTCAGTCTGGAGTGCTCCAAGCACGGTATGTGGGAGGTAGTAGATGGGATTGCCGAGATACAACGAACGTACTGCTTATCTAGACTCGACCTTCTAGAACTGTTTACTCAAGTTTCAAGATTCATTCCAACTCGTAGGACCGGCCATAGGACCAGATATCAATGAATTGTTTGACCAAGATTTATGGCTTCGGTAGCATTGAGACACTAATAAAAATGATAAAAAACAATCGCGGCCAATTAAGTATCTTTATGGGTATCACCATGATCCTAGTCATGGGGATGCTTGCGTTCGTAGTGAACGTAGGTTTATTCGTTAAAGCTAAAATTAATTTACAGAATTCCGTCGATGCTGCTGCTTATGCAGGTGCCTCGGTTCAAGCTCGCCAACTCACAAACATTGCCTACCTCAACTGGGAAATGAGAAACACCTACAAAGAATGGATGTTTAAATACTACATTCTGGGACAACTGGGGTTGATGGGTGAGAATTACTCTCTCTCTCCGTCTGGAATGAATGCGACTCCAGGAAATAGTGTAAATTTCTACCTACACAATCCAGAAGCCAATCTCATTGGTTCGGATCTCGGTGGAAAATTTGATATGTACAACGTTCCTTCGATTTGTATTCACAACAGTGTTGGTCAGAACATTTGTCCCATCTATACCCTACCCGGGATTCCACGTTTCCCTGCCATTGGTGTTGCAGGGATCAGTGAAATTCACGAGTCGTTCGTAAACACGATCGTTCAAGAAAAGGCCAAGAACTGTTCTGAGAGAACGCAGTTAAACTTTTTAACGGCGCTTTCATGGGCGTACAGTTCTGGAACTGTAGATGTTCCTGGAACTCCGCTTGTAGCGACTAATCGTCCAGGTGCATGGCCTCAAGCTCTTGAGCTCGGCATGCGCATGCGCAATTTAGAGATGATTGTGAATCGTCCGCCGCTACCTCAACCAATCGACGTTAACCTTGTAAACAGTCTTGGTTCTCAAGGGGCGGAATTTGGTTTGAATGAAAGACCTATCAAAGCTTTCATGTCTGGGCTTAGAAATCTCAGCGGAGGTCGTTACAAAACAACTGGATCTGGTGCAAGTGCAGATGAATTTTCTTCGAGCTTTAAATTAACAGAACTTCCAACTGATCCTTTTGAAGCTGCTCCACAAACTGTTTCTTCATTTCTTATCCCCAATGGATTTAGTTATCCGGATGGAAAAAAAGCGACAACTAAACATTACCTCGATCTTCAAGCTTATCCCGTAAATTATGTGACAATGTTCAGTACATTCACTTCCACTTCTTCCAACAATTACGACGGAGCAAATGGTGCAGACGCTGCTTGTATTATTTCTAAAACAGCTATTCCTGTTCCTGGATACCTGCTTGGCTTCGTAAAAAATCCTGCAGTCATGACTTACTATGCAGTAAAGGGTGAAGCGAATTTTACCGGACTCTTTTTTCCTGGAACATCAGGAAGTGTAAAACTCACAGCGTATGCTGCTGCTAAACCTTTTGGCGGAAGAATTGGTCCACGTCTTTTTGGTTTCGGTGAC
>CAMLRB010000011.1 GCA_946482295.1 uncultured Bacteriovorax sp.
GTGAAAAAGCCCTGATCCCCAAATGGCATTTTAAGCAAGCGACTTCGAACGTTGGCCCCCCAAGAATTAAACCTCATGAGAAAATGACCATCAAACTCAAGGTCAAAATGATAAACTTTTTTTGGGTTTTCGTTTAAACGATCAAGGATAGTCTGCTTAAAGTTTCGAGGCAGAATAGAATCAGCATGTAAAAAAAAGAGTGATGAGCAACTTGCATGAAGTGCACCGTGATTTAACTTAACGGCCCTATTTCCTTCACATTTGAGTGTACTAAGGTTTCCTTCAGTTCGATCTTGGAAGTCGGGTCCAACTATTATGATTTCAGTCGTAGAGTCCTCGCTTAATTGAACGAGAAGGTCTTTCCAGGTCTCTTCGCCTTTTTTGACGGGAATAATGACTGAAAGATTGAAGAGATTAGGCTTCAATTTTTAGAGCTCCACCACATGAACTTCCAGCACCTGCTGTGCAACCATAACAGTGATTCGCAAGAGCAATTTCCTTTTCAGCAAGATCATCAAGATTAGAGATGTCCCACAAATTGGTTTTTTTATAGTTTAGGGGAATTTCTAACATTTGATTAAAATCGCAATCGTAAATAATTCCATTCCATCCAACTGACACTAAATTTTTACACATTACTGATTGAGCTGCTTCAGGATTGAAGTTGTTCAGTAATAGCTCCATGTACTCTTGATATTTGCCCTGACGTTCCAGATCTTCTAAGAAGCGCTTGATAGGCATGTTAGTGATAGTGAAAAGGTTATTAAACTCAAGATTAAAAAGTTCTTTCAACTCTCGCTTATAGTCGGCTTCAAGTTTTTTTTGATTTCCTGGTAGGAAAGCGCCACCAGGGTTATAGACTAAATCCAAAATAAGTCCGGTCCCAGATTTTCCAAATCCAAGAGCATTGAGCTTTTCAAGTCCAGCAATACTTTTGTCGAATACTCCACGTCCTCTTTGTTTATCAACATTGTCTTTTGTGTAACAAGGAAGAGAAGCCACGACATGAACTTTATTGTCTCTTAAAAAGTCGGGAAGATCCTCGAACCCTTTTTCAAAGAAAATTGTGAGATTACAACGATCGATGACTTCAATATTGAGTGCTCGCGCTGCTTTTACTAATTTGCGGAAATGAGGGTTCATTTCTGGAGCGCCACCAGTGAGGTCGATTGCTTTGAGAGTGCTTTTAGATTTTGTCATCAAGTCGATGAGACGATCTACAGTCTCTTCTTCCATGATTTCTCTGCGAAGGGGACCTGCTTCAACATGACAGTGGTGGCAAGCCTGGTTGCAGAGTTTGCCGAGATTAATTTGAAGAGTGTCGACAGAGTTTCTAGAAAGCTCGATTTTTGAATTCTTCAATGTTGTCGCAAAAGGAATCATTGGCATTTTAAACCTACTTAAGAAAAAGTTATTTCCGTTATTTCTGAATTAATCATAAATCTATTGGGTGGTCCCCAGAAGCCTGTACCTGTACTAACATAAAGATGCATGTCTTCTACTAAGTGCAATCCTTTTATATAGGGCTGAACCAAGTGAACAATTAAATTCCAAGGAAAGCCTTGGCCCCCGTGAGTATGTCCTGAAAGTTGAAGATTGTATTTAAGCTTAGTCGCTTCAAAACAAGTTTTAGGTTGGTGTGAAAGCAAAATGGAATAAGCTTCTACTGGAATAGATTGTTGAGCTTTCACTAAATCGCAAGCGAATTCAGGATCAACTCTTTTTGAATAAACGTCATTTACTCCTGCAAGATAAAAGGGAAATCCGTTGTGTTCTAATTGAATATTTTCATTTACGAGTGGGCGCATACCCAATTTCTTGCTGTATTCAATCCATTCTCTAGCGTACCAATAATACTCATGATTTCCCGTAACGAAGTAAGTACCAAGTCGCGATTTAAAATTCTTAAAAGGGATTAATTCTTCGCCGATGTCCGCAACCGTACCGTCGATAAGATCACCGGTGATCACAATAACATCAGGGTTTAATGCGTTAACTCTTTCTACCAGCATTTCTGCGAAATCACGTTTTAGAGTTGGTCCAATGTGAACATCTGAGAGTTGAACAATTTTTAATCCACTTAAATTTTTATGTGAATTTTTTAAAGGAATTGTAACAGCTACAACTTTAGGATCGAATGAGTTTGCAACCCCCACTCCTGTGACGAGTGTACTACCAGCAAGTGTTGCAAACGCTAAGTTTTTTTTAAGAAATTGTCTTCGAGAAGAGGGCGTGTCTTCCATGGGACGTTTGAAAAATTTTCTTCCAATGTACTGATAAAACTCTTCAAGATCAAAAAGGAGCAAAACCAAAATGAATAGACCAATGAATCCCATGGCCACATAACTAGCTGTGATGGTTGTATGTAACCAAGGACCTTTCATTAGTTCATTTCCAAATCGTAGCAAGAAGCGAGTAAATATACTAAAGGCCGCAATTGCATCAAATAAATAAACCCACTCATGCCTTAGCATAAAAGCGTCTAAGATGTGACGTTTGAAACTTCTCCGGAAGTGAATGAGGAGAATGAGAGAGAAAATGCCGGAAATGATAGTAGGGAGAATAGTCATTTCATTATTATAATGAAGAAAAAGACAGAGTGAATTAAAATGAACACATGGAAAACACTTCTCTTTATCCTGTCGCCATCATAGGTGCAGGTCCCTCAGGACTTTCACTTGCAATTCATCTCAAAAAACTGGGAATCGAGGCCATTGTCCTGGAAAAAGGTTATGAAGCCGGATTCAGTTGGGGGGCAATGCCGGATCATCTTCATCTGATATCCCTATGGCACTCGAACTACCTTTTGCCTGACGACCATCAAAAGGCAGACAAGTATAAGGATCATTCAGCTCAGGAATTTAAAAATTATTTAACAGGTCTTGTGTCTGAACATAATCTCAACATCAAATACAATTTCAAAGTAGATAGCATTACCACAGAGAATAATGTGTTTGTTCTTTCGAATGGTCATGAATCTTTCTCAGCACATTTTGCTGTCGATTGTTCCGGGTACTTCAGTCACCCTTGGATACCAAACTACCAGACCATTGGGAAAACTCCCTTAATGATTCATTTTAATGATTTCAAAAATGGTGAACAAATTAGACAATATAAAAGAATTTGTATTGTGGGTAAGAGATTGTCCGCTGGTCAATTGATTACTGAATTAGTGGAGAGTGATCCGAAAAAGCAAATTTTTCTCTCTATCAGATCAAAACTTAAGTTCAGTCCGCCAATGTCGATTCTCAACATACTTCTTAGAAAATTGCATTGGTTCGAATGGTTACCCTTAAGAATGAAAATTAAAAAAGGGCCTGATATTCCTATGCATAGTTCAGTGAAAAAATATTTTAAAAATGTTCAGATTCGGGGTGATATTAAGAAAATCGAAAACGAGAATGTGCATTTTACTGATGGTGTTGAACAAGTCGATGCCATAATCTTTGCCACAGGATATAGACGCTCTCACGATAAAATGAAAGATGATTTTGAGTCGGCGGAAAGGCCTGGCTATTTTTATTTGGGGCTAGATGGTCAACGCACTTTTACGAGTCGTTTTCTAAGAGGGATTAGAGAAGACGCACCCCATTTGGCTAAACTAATTTTTGGCAAGCTAGCCTGTAAGAACAACTGCCAATAAAAATAAAATCCAACTGGGAAGAGAAAGAGCATTAGTATCGCACGATCAATAAGACTCGCTAAAAGGGCCGTCTCAAAATCAAGTCCGAACTGTTTTCCGATATAGGCCGTAATAATTTCTTTAACACCAATGTTTCCAGGTAAGATTTGAAACATCGAAGCCGCGAGAAGGATTAAACTGATTTCAAAGCTATCAGTAAAATTGAGGTTTATACCAATAGCTAAAAATGAGAGATAAATTTTAACGGGATAAAGAAGAAACATTCCTATCCAGCAAAGGGTTGCTAATGAGCTTAATCTTAAATCCATTAAATAGGCTTTAGGTGAATACTTTCTTTCAAACTTAAAAAGCTTGCAGATCGCTTCCGTGGCAAACATAAGGATAAGCCCTGAAACGGAAAGAGCTATAAAGAGAGATTCAAGTGCAATGAATACGGGATGAGATTTCTGAAGGAAAAAATGGCAATATGCAGTTCCTGCTAATCCTAAAAAAGTAAAACCAGTGAGCACAATGGCGAAACTCATAGAGAGGAATTCGCGCATAGCTAGGCCTTTTTTGTCTTTGATGTAGAACATTCTTATGCCTGTTCCACCTTTGGCCGGAAGAAGCATATTGAAGAGTTCAGAAATCATACAGAGGCCAAACCATTCTTTAAATTTTAAGTCGATATTATGTTTTCTTAGGGGAAGTTTATGAGTTAATCCAAGTAATGTGTAATTCAGAAAATGGATCGCAATGAGGATAAGGATGTATCCGACATTAATCGATTTTAGTTTTTCAAACGAAGATTCATTTTTATGAACGTAGTAACCTAATCCAACCAAAAGTAGTAAGGATAAGAAAAGAAGAATACGATGGTAGATTTTTTTATTTTTATCACTCATGCGAGTTTTCTCACCGTAATTTCTGGCTTGTAGAATTTTAAAAAGAAATAGTGAATTTTACTTAACCAAAAGACCCATGAATATTTTGCTTCAATGCGATCAATGTCAGCAAAAATAGTTTGCGGTGATTTATTGCGAGTAGAATACACTTCACATTGGATTTTGTTTCCATTTCGATCAAAGAGCCCTTTTTCCCAAAGTATTTTTAAAAACGTTTTAGGAGTAACTCTTCCTACCGTCGTTCCCGGAACTGTAAGTCCAAGACCAAGGATGAGAACTTGCACAAGCCCAGCGTGACAAGATGGTGTTCTTTTATTCTTCATTGCAATCAGAAAATTTTGGAATGCTTTTAATTCTTCTTTGGGAATTCCCTTAAAGCGAAAGAAAAGGGCCGCTCGAATATTATTTTTTCTCGATGGCTGCAGCTTGCAAGGATTGATACTAAATCGTGCATGAAATTCCTGCTCGCCAGAGATGACGAAACAGTGATAGTTCGTTGGCGAGAGGCCAATGATAAGATCTTCATCTAAGTTAATTCTGTCACCAAAGTACCAAATGCCGTCGTTAGTGCCGTCAGCTTTAGTCACTTCATCTGAAACGTTAATGTAACTTAAATCCTTCATTTTATCCGATACTCAACTTTGTTAATACTCTTTCAAGCAAGCGATCAAAGATATTCGGTAAATTGGCGGGATCAAACTTATACCCCTTAGAGAGCTTTCTCAAATCAACAAAGAACATATTACCTTTTGGTCCACGTGCGATGACTCTGTTATTTGTAAAATCAGCGAGGAATTTTTCTTCAGGTAGTACAGTTTGGCGTTCTCCAACATATACAGTTTTTGTAAAATATTTTTGCGAAATAGGTGGACGACAAACAGAATCGCGTCCTTTTTTTGTATAAATCTTATAAGTATCATCCATCCAATAACCAGTGATTGTGTTTACTGATGGATAAGGTGCAGGGTTCCCCCAGCCAATGCGTTTCTTATTTCCGTTCGTATTAGAGAACCAAGGAAAAATTGTTCTGAGAAAACAAACGAATTCTAAATATTCAACGCGATCATAATTTCTGTTTCTAAAAAGCGTAACAGGTTCTCTTCCTTCTTCGCGGACAAATTTTTTGAATGTCTCTTGAAACTCAACGTTACTATAGTGAGAGATAGCATCTTTAAAATCATTAAATAGAAGGAAACCACCATTATAATGAACGCAGCCGTGAATGTAGTTGATGGCCGGAGGCATGCGGTCTGGTTTTCCCATTGGGAATTCTTCAGTAGAAGCTGAAGCTAAAACCATCTTGCGCATATAATTTCCAACTTCACACACTATTTCTTCATCGCTGTCATAGCCCGCAGACTCATCACGCACAGATTGAAAAATAATGTTTGATGGCCAAATAGGCTTTCCATTTTCCGGATTTATTCCCGTGGCCATTGGGTGGTCGGCAGACAAAAGTCCACCTTTCATTGGGCGAATCCAAACAATGTTGAATACATTGATAATTCCCCATGTGTTGTGAACAGTAAGCTTTGTCCAAATGGCCGCCGCTTTAATGAGTCTTGCAATGTCGTTAATAGTTTTCATGCATTAATCCTTAGTCAAATATGATTGGATTATAGCGTTTTCATGGCCTTCCCTGGGGGCGAGTGGAATTTTTATAGGGTGAGAGTGAGGGGTGTCTAAAGTTTAACGCAGGCTAATTTTTTCTAGGGGTTAGGTCGCTTTTTAGCCTCGAATTAACTAGTTTCTAGTTGAATATGACTATTCTATAGTCGATAATCTTTCACATGCTTGAAACACTATTGGGTAACAAATCAGCTGAAAAAGTCATGCTCGCTCTTTATGCGAATGAAGAATTGCATGCTTCGGGCATAGCTCAAATGTATCACACGGCCCTCGATCCCTTAAAAAAACAATTGGAAAGATTTGAAGAAGCAGGCTTTTTACAATCAAGAGTTGTTGGTCGATCGAAGCTCTATCGCTTCAATCTGTCCCATCCTTTGATTGAACCGCTTCTGGAAATGCTCGCTATCGCTGCTAAAAAACCAACAGCGATTAATAAAAAGAATAATAACTTCGTCATTTAAAAATAAAGGTAAGAATTATGAAAAACAACAAATTCAAAATCGCCCTGCTTGCACTGGCCGTGTTTTTCGTCGCTGTTGGTGGATTATTCTATTATGCTTCGACAAAACTTAATCCCGAAGAAATTCGAAAAATTGCCATTGAAAAAACTCAAGAAGCTTTTCCATTTGCCACTGTTGAATTAGGGCAAGTTGAAATTGGTTGGGGCCTCAACTTCAAAGTTCACTTACAAAAGTTTGTTTTAAACACAACTCATCCTGTGAATAAAACTAAAGTTGAAATGATGGCCGTAGACGAGATGATAGTTAAAGTTCCGATTTGGGCAATCATCACAAATGGTGGAGTCGTTGAGATTCAAATTGATAAACCCATTATGAATTATTCTGAATTCCAGGAAGGTAACAACTGGACGTACGCAATGGGGGGTAAAAAAGAAGAGGAAGCAAAAACACCTGAAGAAAAAGCTGTTGAAGCTCAAAAGAATGCAGAAAAATCTGCTAAGGCCCTCGACGTATTTGGAAAAAGTAAAATTAACGTAAAACTTTCAGATGTAGCGGTTAAGTACTCACTGAAAGATAATTCTAATGGGCAAATCAATGTTTCGCGTTTTATTGTTAAAGGTTTAAATTTCGAAACTTCTACAGCGTTTGAGATTGCCAGTGATTCTCAATTTGTCATGAAAGATAATTCTAAGGTTTCTTTTAGTACGATAGCTATTGGTGAAATTAATATTGCAGACCTTGTTAAGAATGGCTCAGTATCGTCTGTCATTATCATTACGGTTAATAACATCAACAAAACTGGACTAAGCTGGAAATTCCCGGAAATTAAAACAAAGCTCGATCTACTTCTAAAAAAAGATGGAGAGTTGTCAGGAAAAGTTTTAACAGAATTTGAATCTCAAAACAAAATCTCTGCTGCTTTTAAGATGACAAAAGAGATTTCACTTTCGGACATCAATGTCGACATTGTTTTAAAAGACGTTGGAATGATTATGGGCCTAGATCGTGCCATAGATTTATCAAAGGCTAAGCTGACGGCCAGAGGGGGATTGAATCTTTCTGAAGACAAAAAAATAAATGCTGATCTTAATTTTGCAATCGCTCCTGGAATTGGTTTTTCAAAGGATGGACTTTCTACAACAACAAGTGTGAACGGTACATTTAAAGAGAAAACACTTGCTGTTAAAGTTAAAACAGAAGCAATGGATGGTCAGATCAATACAGCGATTGATGGAGAATTCGATCCCAATCAAAAATTTGATATGAACGCACTTAAGCTTAATATCAAAGTCGCAGCTAACGGCATGAAAATTCCAGAGAAATTAATTCGTGAAAAACTGTGGTCAAAAAAGACAAATGACAAAACGGCGGAACCAAAAAAAGCAGAAGGTGCAGAAGAATCTCAAGCATCTGATACATCGGCAGGAAGCGCAACAACGCCGGCACCAGTAGAGCCGCCTAAACTTATCAATACAAACATTGCTCTATCTTGGACAAATATTAGCGTTGCTGGTGAGGATTTTTCAGGAAGAGGCAGAATTGTAACGAGTGCAAGCTCACTTGCAGTAGATGCTTTAAATTTTAAATTTGGCGGTGGAACGGGCGAGCTTAATCAAACAATGAAGTTGGGAATCAAAAACAATGATTCAAACTTCACTTTCAAGGTAAAAGATTTGAACCTTGGATCATTCAAAGCATTCCTTCCTCCGTTTATTGAAAATTTCACAGGCCTTGTAAGCGGACAGTTTAATGGAACAGCTGCACTTTCAAATACAGGCGCACCTCCACGTTATGATTTAAACGTAAACGTGGATGCCAAAAAAGGTGAAATTAAAAAACTTAACATTTCAGAATACGTGAATCCAATTTTATCGAAAATTCCAATGGCGAAAGATAAAATTCCGGAGAATGCTCTAAAGCTTGATGGAAACTTTGAAACGATGACGATGAAAGGTCGATTCACTCAGGATGCTTATAATATTGCCTCATTTAATTTCATTGGTATTAACAAAAAAGTAGAGATCAATGGAAATGGAACACTTTACCCATCACCTAACAAAACGTCTGTTATGGAAGTGAGTTTTACTGAAACAGCTGGTAAAGTAGGCGACGCCCTGGAAAAGAATATTGGATCTCGCACACTTCCACTCCGTTTGAGTGGTCCAGGATTCACTCTTAAACCTGAATACGATTACACTCTGGGAAGAGTTGCCAAAGGGGCCATGAAAACAAAAGGCAAAGAAGCTCTGGAAAAAGTTATCGATAAAAATATTGATAAAGTTGTGCCTGAAAAAGCCAGAGAAAAAGTAAAAGGCCTGCTAGACGGATTCTTCAAGAAAAAATAGGGACCACCAAGGAAGCTAGATATGAAAAATGTTATTGAACCATTAAAATATGAAAATGAAACTTTAAAACTTTTAGATCAAAGACTTCTTCCAAGTGAAGAGGTTTTTATGACGGCCAAAACAATCGAAGACTGTTTTGTTGCCATTAAAGATATGGTTGTAAGAGGTGCTCCACTTATTGGTTTTACGGGAATTTGGGGAATGGCCCTCTTCTTGAAAAATAATCCTAAGGCCACTCATCCTCAGTTCGAGCGAGCGGCTGAATATTTAAAGAGCGCAAGACCAACAGCTGTTAACTTAGCATATGAAATAGATCGCACGGTTGAAATGTCTCGTAAGGAAACTCATTTGAACGCTCTCTACCCTAAATTGGTGGAGCATGCTCAAAAAGAAATGAACAATCTTTACGAAAAGAATCTCGCGATGGCGAAATTTGCGGAGATTGAACTTGAAAAAATTTATGGCAATCGTCCGCTAAACATTATGACAATTTGTAATACAGGAACGCTTGCCTGTGGTGTTTTAGGAACCGCTCTTGGAGTTATCGTACATCTTCATCACCAGAAAAAAGTGAAGTCCGTTTATGCGTCAGAGACTAGACCTTATCTTCAAGGTTCACGTTTAACGAGTTATGAGCTTATTAAAGAAGGTATCGATCATCATATAGTTGTTGAAGGAGCCGCTTCTTATCTTCTCAAAAACAAAATGGTAGATGCAATTTTTGCTGGCGCAGACCGTATTGTTTCAAATGGTGATACCGCTAATAAAGTAGGGACGAGTAGTCTTTCGATCATTGCGAAACATTACGGCATTCCATTTTTCATCGTTGCTCCTGTGAGTTCATTTGATCTGAATATGGAAAACGGCAATGAGATCGAAATAGAACTGCGCGATCCAAATGAAATTTTAAAATTCAAAGAAATGCATATTGCTCATCCGGATGCGAAAGCTTTGAATCCTAGTTTTGATGTTACGGACCACGATTGTATAACGGGAATTCTTTGTGAGTACGGAGCGATTAATCCAGTCACAAAAGAAAATGTTAAGAAGATTGCAGGAAAAGCATGAAGCGCTCGAGCATTGATATTGGTTCCAATTCCGTACTCCTTTTAGCGGCAGAAGTATCAACTGAAGGAGTGATCCAGAAAGAGGTTCTCGACGAATCATCGATTACTTCTTTGGGAAAAGATTTGGATAAGACAGGAGTTTTCCATCCAGAATCTATGAAGGCAACGTATGAGGCGATGAAAAAATATCGCGAATTGCTTTTGAAAGCTGGCTTCATGCCGGAAGATACAATTGTAACGGCAACAGAAGCGAGTAGAGTCGCTAAAAACTCAAAAGATTTTTATGACAAAATAAAGAACGAATTGGGCTTTAAAACTCAAATCATATCTTCACAAGGTGAAGCTTATTACACAGCTCTAGGTGTTTCGACGTCATTGGAAAAAGGCGACGCCCCCATTGTCATCATGGATGTAGGTGGAGCTTCGACAGAGCTTATTAGAGTGTCTCGTTCACCTTTTAAAATTTTAGAAACTGTGAGTTTGCCCGTTGGCAGTGTTCGGGCCATGGATTGGAGAGCTGAAGGGAGCTTTGAACAAAAAATGTTCTCTCTTTTAGATCAAGATTTTTCAGCTTACAAGACAGATGAACTTGTGTGTGTGGCCGGAAGTATGACGGCCCTTGCTTCGATGTATATGGGGCTCGCTGAGTTCAGCGCCACAAAAATTGAAGGTAAGATCATTAGTTATGCTAACTATTTGCAGTTCACTGAAGATCTCCAGAAGACTAATGTTGAAAACCTTCTGTTGCTCTTTCCTTTTCTGGGAAAAAGAGCGCCTATGGTTGGCTCAGGAGCACTAGTTGCCCAAAAGATTGCAGAAAAATTAAATATTGTTAATCTAAAGATATCAACACGCGGTTTACGTTACGGAACTGTCTTGTCAGGAGCTTTGGATGAGCAATTTATCAGCTGTTAGATCAATCGATGCCACAATCTTTTTTAAGGCCGGCACAGTTATTTTTGGTCAGGGGCAAAATTCAAAGTATCTCTACCTCCTAAAAAAAGGCCAAGTTCGCTTGGTGAGAGTGAATGGCCAAAAAATTTCTGTCGTGAAGCTGTGTAAAGAAACTGAAATTTTAAATGAAGTAAGTGTTCTTACGAACAAACCCACTGAATATGCGGCTATTACGAAGACAGATGTCGAAATGGTGTTGGTAGAACAAAAAGATATTCAAGCAGTCATTAAAGCTGGCCCGTCATGGGTTTCTGAAATTTTTGAAACACTATGCGAACGTTTGAAATCAACACAGGATTTTATTGATGAACATCAACTTCTTAGTGGGGAGAAGAATCCAGACGTCATCCTCTCGAAAGAGGATGAACAAAAGTGTTTGAAAGCTATTAAAGAGTTTTCCAATCCCTAAAAATTAGAAATTTACTTGGCGTCTTTTTTTCAATGAAACCAAGATTTCAATGATCTTGTTTTGAGCACGTTTAATGTCGCGCTTTTCTGTTGAATATGGAGTTTTGAGAACACGGAATGCTTCCTCTGCGTATTCTCTCGCGCAAAGTGAAAGAAGACGTCTTTGAAAGCTTCTCTCAATGTTTTTTAACGCCATTCCTAGAATAGGAGCTGTGATGTATTGGAAAATCATAGAGAGTTCATGATCAGAAAGATTATCCAGATCGTTGAATGTAAAACATTGTTCAGTCAGCTCTTCGGCTAATTGTGGATTGCGAATCTTTAAGTTTTTGAGAAGTTTCGCTCTCTCTTCTCTTGGCATATGTTGAAGCATCTCGATAATTTGAGCTTTACCATTAATAAAAACGCCACTTGCAGAATTGTTGTTTTCCATTTTTTCCCTTTTTTAATCTTGCTTCAAACTATGCTTGGATCTTTGCTTTTTCTTTCAGAAACTTTTGGCGAGCATTCTCCAAAGTTTTTTGGTGAGAAGAATTGATTTCCTCTAGCTCATTCTGCTGCCCAACTTTGATTTCTGAAACTTGGTCTTGATGCGATTTTTTTAAGTTTTCAATTTCTTGCTTAAGTCTTGTTGTTTCTTCAGCAATTGTTTTATTTTGTCTTTGTCTAATCTCAATTAATTTTCTCTCTTGATCATTTTTCATATTGCTCAAGCGAGACTCATAATCATCACGCATTTTTTTTAGTTCTAAATCCTTTTGCTTCGATTCGGTGGCATATGTTCTTTCACTTTCTGAGCGCATTTGTTTAATCTCTGACTCAAATCTTTTTGATTCGGCTTCAATATACTTTTGCGCCTTGAGATCACTAATGTTAGACATATCTTTCCTTCTTTTAATTCTTTGCCAAGAATTCGGGCTGACCTTAATATATGATACGACGACTTTATTTTAATAATGTAGGAGGCAAATATGTCCCAAGCGGAAAAGGTATTCCTGGTCCACGGAAAGAGAACACCATTTGGAAAATTTGGTGGATCACTTAAAGATGTAACTCCTGTAGATCTCGCTGTTCATGCTTCTAAGGCGTTGTTATCAGAAATCAAATTAGATGCTCAAAAGATTGATGAAGTTCTATTAGGAAGTGTTGTTCCCTCATCAACAGATACAATGTATGGCGGACGCCATTTGGCCCTGAAGTTAGGATGTAGGCAAGAAACTCCAGGTCTCGTTCTCAACAGACTTTGTGGATCGGGTATCGAAGCTATTTTGCAGGCTGCAAGACTTATTAGAGCTGGTGAAGCCCAGTGTGTTCTCGCTGCAGGTACAGAAAATATGTCAATGGTTCCACACCTCGTTTATGGATCAAGATTTGGAACAAAATATGGTTCATTAAAAACAGTTGATATGCTTCTGGATGCTTTAACAGATCAATATGCACAAACTCCAATGGGAATCACGGCAGAAAATCTCGCTGAAAAATTTCAAGTCACAAAAGAGCAGTGTGATACGTTTGCTTATCAATCTCATGAGAGAGCTGCGAAAGCTTATAAAGATGGACTTCTCCAGGGAGAAATTGCTCCTTATCCATTGAAGAAAGGCGAATGTGCTCGCGACGAGCATTTAAGAGATGATGCTTCGTTAGATGAAATGAAATCGCTTAAACCAAGTTTTAAACCAGACGGAGTAGTGACTGCTGCTTCTGCTTCAGGGATAGTCGATGGTGCTGCGGCCGTCATTGTTGCCAGTGAATCATTTGTAAAAAAAGAAAACTTGAAACCGATTGCAGAAATCATTGATGGATGTGTTGTAGGAGTAGACCCAAAAATTATGGGTATTGGTCCAAGTCCTGCAATCAAGCTTCTCTTGCAGAAAAATAAAATGACTTTGAAAGAAATAGATTTATTTGAAATTAATGAAGCATTTGCAGGTCAGACACTTTCTTGTATGAAAGATGTAGAAATTCCTCACGATAAAATTAATCTTTGGGGAGGAGCTGTTGCTCTCGGACATCCACTTGCAGCATCAGGTGTGCGAATAAGTCTTACGCTCGCAAGACAGCTTCAGCATTTTGGAAAAAATTATGGAATTGCCTCTGCTTGTATCGGTGGTGGTCAAGGGATCGCAGTTCTATTGAAACGTTGTTAAAGGATTAATGAAACCATGGAAGAGATGATCTTTCATTCCGACGATTACAAACATTTCCGCCAATGGCTCAATCTCAATTTAGATGGGCTGACTTGGCAGGGAAGATTTAAAAAAGAATTCGAATCTTTTTGGGATACGTTTTGGAAAGATGGTTTAACATTAAAGCAGCTCATTGAGCGTTTCGATTATGCTTATTCACAAGTAAAGATCGGTTCACTGTCTTCATGGTTTCTTTGGTTACGTGATAAATTTTTGAGTTACATATTTATCTACAAAGGATTAAGCATTTCTCAAATCGCTGACCAATCTGATTTGAGTCCATCAGTGGTAGCAACGATTCTTCGCAATTTTCTCCTTGATGAATTTCCTCATCTCGATCAATACTTCAGTGAAGTTTTCCAGGTTGGAAATATTCTTAGTCCGAACTTGCATACGACTTTCAAGAGAATCAGCCTTGATATTAATGTAAGTGCACCACCGTCGGGCTCTCGCGAAGACGAGATCATGCCTTCAATGGAAGTAACTCTTTTTGATGAATGGAGTTTTTTCTTAAAGAGAATGAAGTCCGATTTTTCAAGTGCAGCTTTTGATTTAACAAAAATTAAAGACCGTTCTAGTTTTTTAAAACAAATCAGACTTGTTCAAGATGTAGCAATATTACTTTTACTTTTCACACTGACTGTTTATTTCGTTCGTCAGGGAAATGTTTGGTATGAACGTTATCTCGCCAATAAAGTAAGTATTTACGAGCCACAATTTAATTGGCTGAATAAAAGTTTGGTTTTCAAAGGTGCAGAAAAAAAGCCAGCGAAAGAATTTAAACTGAACTTCAATGAGATTAAAGACATTTCAAAATCTGAACAAGTGAATGAGTTCTTTGATCCTGAACAATACGAAGAAGAAACTGAAGTAACTTTAACTTCATTTGACAACATTCCTCGCGACTTAACGAAAGCAGATAAAGAACCTTCACAATACGAAGGAGATGCAGAAAATCCAAATGGCTATCGTGAAACTCGTGGCGGAACAACGAAGATTTATAGATTGATGATGACGTCGACAAATGCATATTCGACTCGTGATCAAATTAATGAATTACTAAAAAAATATAAAGGTGAACCAGTTGGGGACTCTCGTCCCGGAATGGATGTTCCTGGTGGTGTTTACTACAACGTTTATATTCCACGAACTGACTTTAAAGATTTCATGTCTGAGACGATGAAAATTAATCAGGGAAAACTTTTTGAGAGTTCAACGTCGAATGTGAGGAATGTTCCTGGGAAGACCCGCGTTTTCATCATGGTCAAGTCAATTTAATCACATCGCCGCGTCTGGCATACCATAAAGTGTCTTCAACTTACGAAGCAGAATGTGCGACTTCCCTAAATAGTACCACTGTCTGAAAAAACCAATGAGCATGGCCACGATGAAACCAAGAACGACACCAGAGTGAGTAGTTTTTTGGACGAGGCCTGTATCGTGTGCACCGCCCAGTAGAAAAGCAATCATGCCCAAGACAAGCATGAGTATCGTCCAAGGAATTGTCTGACGTTTGCAACGATCGCTTTCTTCAACAAATTTTTTTGTCTTTTCAATGTATGGAGTGAGATCTTCAGGTGGATTGTCAAAGAGTTCACTTAAGCTCGTACCAGAAACAACAATGGAGTAAACATTATTCGTTAAACGTGAGACACCGATGAAATAAAACATCACAAAGGCCTGAGCAAAAATTGTGTAGATGAATGCGGGGATGGCCAGTTGAATATGACTGTAATCAAGTTGAATCCAGTTTAACGCAAGCATTGCTGTGAGCATAATACTGACGGCCATCAGGACTATGAGGGTGCGAAGTAAATAGGCCATATTTTCTCTCTCAATTAAGACTAAAAAGGGTTCAAATTAATTGTCATGATAATGTAGATTTGCTATTTATCATTATCGTCGTTCCTAAGAAACAAAAAGAATAAAAAACATAAGGCCTATAGGCCTTGGGTGTTGAACATGTCCACTGAAAGTCATCAGCCGCCGCAAACTCAGAAAAAAATTCTCGAGAATCCTTTCGTGGGAAGTTTGGTTGTTCCAATCGCGATTGTACTTGTAGGAGCATTGATTATTTTCGGTGTAACTAAAATGCTTTCAGCAGAAAGATCATACAAAGATCTTGTAAACGAGATTCAGTCGAAAACTTTTGGTAACAAGTGGGTAGCAGCTTACGAGCTTTCTAAACAAATTAACAGTGCTCAGATTCCTCAGACGGATTATCCTTGGTTAATTGAAAATTTAACTGACGCTTATAAGAATTCTGTTGATCCTAGAACAAGGGGTTTCATCATAGCTGCCATTGGTGCTTTGAGAACAGAAATTGCTCTACCAACTTTATTACTCGCTCTTGATGATCAAGACATTGATGTAAAATTCCACGCAATTGTTTCACTCGCCAATATGCCTAAAGGTTTTTCCTTTGATTGGACAAAGGTTATCGAGCTACTTAAATCTGAACACGCCATCTTGAGACAAGCTGCGGTAATGGCACTAGCGACTCATCAGGTTCCCGAAGCACATACTGAAATGAGAATGCTGCTTCGCGATCAGAGTCTTGTTGTGAAATATGCAACGGCAATCGCTTTGATTGCTTACAAAGACGAAGAAGCGACAAGCACGCTCAGTGAAATTTTACTGCTTTCTTATCCAGAGAAAGGAGCAAAAGTTCAACCACCAGCATTAGATGCTCAGCAAATAACAGATTTAAAGTTGAGTGTACTAACCACTCTACAAAAATATAATTGGGCCGTTTTAAATAAGACTATTTTAGAGGTTGCAGAAAAGGACATTCACACTTCAGTCGCTACAAAAGCGAAAGAAGTATTAAATCTATTGAAAAAATAGACGATCCTTCGCATAATCTAACTATTGAATTTTTTAACAACTTTGCTGGACCAGCACTTTTTCAAAAAGTGTAAAAATGGTGCCGGCTTATTTGCGTCTATAATGAGGATTTCGTCATGAGTGAAGCGAGACAAAGTTTAAACCGTCGTGAATTTTTTAGTTACATAACTGTTGGTTGGGTAATGTTCACAGCTGCATGCGCGGGACTTGCGAGTTTAGCCTTCAGATTTTCATATCCAAACGTGAACTTCGATCCAGAGATGGAATTCCTTGCAGGAACTCCTGGAGATTTCCAACAAGGAGTAGATGAGCGTTTTAAAAATGCTTATGGTGTATGGATGGTTAAGCAAGAAGGAAGACTTGTTGCTCTTTCAAACATCTGTACTCACTTAGGTTGTATTCCTACGTGGCTTCCAGCGGAGTTAAAATTTAAATGTCCATGTCACGGTTCTGGTTACTACATGAGTGGTGTTAACTTCGAAGGCCCAGCTCCACGTCCACTTGAGCGCTACAAAATTAGTCTTCAGCCAGATGGAAAAATCAAAGTTGATAAGACAAAAGTTTTCCGTCAAGAGAAAGGTGAGTGGGATAATCCAGATGCCTTTTTACCAGTGTAATCAATCAAATTGTTAATAAGTTAAAAAAATATTTTCGAACAAGGTTTTTAAAATGGCAGGAAATGGTTTAGCAAAAAAAGTTCGCGACACGCAGGTTTGGAAATCAATTTTCAGACATGGTCCACCAGACAACGCTCGTAACAGAGCAGCTGTTATTGCTGGTAACGTGTTCCTTCACCTTCACCCAATCAAATTAAAGAAATCAGGGGTTCAACTTGGATACACATGGTGTATGGGTGGACTTACATTTTTCATCTTCCTGGCCCTAACAGTGACTGGTCTTCTTTTAATGTTCTATTACAGACCAACAGCTGAATACGCTTTCAACGACATCATCGCTTTACGCGAGCACGTGCCTTTAGGAATTATGCGTGAGATTCACCGTTGGGGAGCGCACGCGATGGTAATCACTGTTTGGATTCACATGTTCCGTGTATTCATGACAGGTTCTTATAAACCACCTCGTGAATTCAATTGGGGTATCGGTGTTATCCTTCTCGTTTTAACTCTTCTTCTTTCGTTCACAGGATATCTACTTCCATGGGATCAGCTTGCTATTTGGGCGATCACAGTAGGTTCGAACATGGCGAAAGCGACTCCATTCATGGGGCACGGTGGTCCGGGTGCAATGCTTGCTCGTATCGGTGACTTCGTTATGGTCTCTGATAAGAACGACGTTCGTTTCCAGCTTCTTGGTGGACGTTTTGTTGGTGAGCCAGCTCTTCTTCGTTTTTATATTCTTCACTGCGTGTTCATTCCGCTTGTTGTAGGTGTTCTGATTGCGGTTCACTTCTGGAGAGTAAGAAAAGACGGTGGGATCTCAGCTCCGCTTTAAGACTTTGTTAAAATTTTAAGGACATAAGAAAATGTTAAAAGAACTTGTAAACCGATTAGCAGATCCGATCATCTCGTTTCCGATAGCAACGTTTTTGTTTTACTTAATGGTTAAACATTACAGAACTTTTGGTACGAAGAAATTTGCTGTTTGGACAACGATCATTTCAATTCCAGTTATTGCTTGGTTTTTTGCTGATCCAAACTTTTTCCTCATCATCAAAACTCCAGATAACATTCCTATCGGGATCCTTCTTATTCTCGTAGCTTTCTTCACATGGTTTTCGCTACACAAAGCGGCCATTAATGATGAAAGAATCGAGAAGGGACTTGAGCCTATAGAGGCTCTGCCTGAAAACAGAGAAAAAGTTTGGTCATGGCCAAACTTAGTTTACACAGAATTATTCGCAATCATTGCGTGTACAGCTTTCCTAGTCATTTGGGCGATTATCTTTAAAGCTCCACTTGAAGAGCCGGCCAACCCAACTTGGGCACCAAACCCAGCGAAAGCTCCATGGTACTTCCTTGGTCTTCAAGAAATGCTTGTATACTTCGACCCATGGATGGCCGGGGTTGTTCTTCCAGGTCTAATCGTTGCTGGTCTAATCGCTATTCCTTATATTGATACAAACCCAAAAGGGAATGGTTACTACACATTCATGGAAAGAAAATGGGCGATCATTTCTTTCTTGTACGGATGGCTTGTTCTTTGGGTTTACCTCATTATCGTAGGGGTATTCTTCCGCGGTCCTAACTGGACGTTTTATGGTCCATTTGAATTCTGGGATTTCCACAAAGTTGTAGCTGAATACAACATTAACTTATCTGAATTTATTTGGGTTAAAGGCCTAGGCGTAGCAATGCCAAAGAACCTTATCGTAAGAGAGATGTTTGGTATCATCCTCACTCTTGCTTACGTAGCAATTATTCCAGTATGGGTTAAAAAAGCGACGGCAATTGGACGCAAGTTTTATGAAGATATGGGATCGATTCGCTACTACATCTTCATGTTCCTCTTTATCACGATGATGAGCTTACCAATTAAGATGGTTCTTCGCTGGTTATTCAGCTTGAAGTACATTGTAGCTCTTCCAGAGTGGGAACTTAACTTATAAGAGCTGCACATTAATTTGAATTAAAAGTTTTTAACTACTGAAGGATATTTGAAAATGAGTGAGAATAATAAGGAACCAGGAATGGCATATAGCATGCCAAAGCTCCACAAGATCATGGCGATCTTGTCCTTTATATTTTTTGTTACAACAATTTGGGTTTTCTTGGATGACTACATTCGTCCGTGGAAAGGTTATCAAATTGAAGCTTTAAGAATTAAGCGTCGTCACCTCGATGCTCAAATTGCTGAAGCTAAGAAAAATATCGATTCAAAAAAACTTGCTGAACTCGAAGCACGTCTAGCTAAAAGCCAAGAAATCGTAGCCAGCCGTAAAGAAGAAATTGAAAAGCAGGAAAAAGCTCGTAAAGCAGTTACAGCAAAAATCAAAGCTCAAACAATCACTAACGGTGTCTTAAATGGTAACGTTGGTGCACAAAACTTTAAGTATGAATCTGCACTTGCTCACGGTGATAAAAAACACGCAGCTGATTACTTCAAAAAACTATCAGTCTTAAAAAGAGATTTCGACAAAGGTAAAGACGATCTAAAAGCCTACCAAGCTGAAGATAAAATTATCGCTGCTAAGATTGAAGCTCTTAATAAAGAAGTTATTGACACAGAAAAAGAAATTAAAGACATCACGAATACACTGAACCTGCTTGATCTTGCTAAAAAATCAACAGACGTAAATCCTGTATTCGCTCTAAGAAACATGCCGTTCTTAGACTTCCTTGATCCTACAATTAAAATTCAACAGATCGTTGTTAACAATGTAACAGACGACCGTTATTTCCGTCAGGTTCCGAAAGTTGATCGCTGTATTACTTGTCACACGTTCATCGATCAACCAGGCTACGAGAAAGAAGCAAATCATTTCAGAACTCACCCTCGCTTAAATGAAATGGTGGGAATGGAATCTAAACACCCAATGAAACAAATTGGATGTACTTCATGTCACGGTGGTGAAGGTCACCGCGTTCACGATTTCAATTCAGCAGCTCACATGCCAGATAGTGAAGCACAAGAGAAAGATTGGATTAAAAAATACAATTGGCATGAGCCACACAAAGTTCCTCAGCCAATGTTCACAAAATCGCAAACTGAAGCGAGCTGTGTAAAGTGTCACCAAGGCGTAGAGCTTATTCCAGGTGCAACAACTCTTAACGAAGGACGCATGTCGATTGAGAAGTACGGCTGTTATGCTTGTCACAAAATCGATGGTTGGGAACATAAGAGAAAAACTGGTCCATCACTCCTAAAGATCGCTGGAAAAGTTAATAAAGAATGGTTCAAGTCATGGGTATGGGAACCAAAGTCTTTCAACAAACACGCAAGAATGCCTGCTTTCTTCAGACAGTCTAACAACTCTAAACCTGAGTTTGTTCGCCTGAACATTGCTGAAGTAAACGCAATGGCAGAATACATTTGGGACAAATCTAAAGCATACGAACCATTTGATAAGTATCGTGGTGGAGATGCCGCTCGCGGAAAAGAACTCATCGCCAACGTTGGTTGTATGGGATGTCACGGTGTAGATGGCCTTGATGAAGATTCGAAAAAAGTAAAAGCTTACGGCGGTCCTTGGTTAACAGGAACTGGTTCGAAAGTTTCACCAGACTGGCTCGTTTCATGGTTGAAAAAACCATGGCACTACCAAGAAGATACAATCATGCCTTCGTTCAGACTTTCTGATCAAGAAGCTAATGACATTGCATCTTACTTATTAAGCCTAAGAAACAAACAATTCGAAGAAGTGAAATTTGCTCCGTTCGATGTAAAAGCACGTGATGAACTTCTTGCTGACTATCTTGCTGCTTTCGACACAATCGAATCAGCAAAAGCAAAAGTCGCTAAGATGAACGATCGTGAAAAAACTCTCGATCTTGGTAAGCGTTCAATTGGTAAATACGGTTGTTACTCTTGTCACAATATCGAAGGATTCGATGGCTATGCTCCTATCGGACCAGAGCTTACTAAAGAAGGATCGAAGCCAGTCACTCAATTTGGTTTCGGTATCCAGCACGATGTTCCACATAGAAGAGATGCGTGGTTAACGGCTCACTTACAAAATCCACGTCGTTGGGACATTGGTATTGATAAGGCCTTCCGTGACCTTCAAAAAATGCCAAACTTCTATATGAATGAAACTGAAGCGAAGAAAATTACTGTCGCTCTTCTTGGACAAGTTTCAGATAACGTTCCACTTCTAGGAGTGAAGCGTCTGAATGCTAACGAAGCGCTTTACCATGATGCTTTAAAAGTCATGAACAAATACAATTGTACTGGCTGTCATCAGGTAGATGGATTGAGAGGACAAATTCTTAACAAATACTCTGATGATATCAACCAAGGTCCACCAAGACTTGTTGATCAAGGTCATCGAGTACAAGCTGACTGGTTCTACCACTTCTTGATCAACCCAGAGATCCAAAAGATCAGACCATGGTTGCAAGTAAGAATGCCAACGTTCAATCTGACTACTGAAGAAATAAATAGAATTGTTACTGGTCTTCAAGTTGGTGCAAAACAAGGAAACTTTGTTGAACCACAAGAAGCGGTAGTTTGGGCACCTGGTGAAAGAGAAGAAGCAGTGAAACTTTTCAACGCCCTAAACTGTGTGTCTTGTCACACTCAAGGATTCAATGGAGAAACTCCACTTGCTCCAGATCTGCATAAGGTCAGCAAGCGTCTTCGTCCTTCTTGGATTAAAAAGTGGATCACAAATCCTCAGGCCATTATGCCAGGTACAACAATGCCAAGCTTCTTCGGTGAAAACGGAAAAGAACCAATCGAAGCTGGATATTTTGGTGGAGACGCTGATAAGCAAATCGACGCTCTTACTAAATACGTAATCGAATTAGGAAAATAGTTTAAGGAGTAATAATGGGACACGCACACGCTCACCATGGACCAAAGGAACCCGTAGTCTATCCACACGATCCACAGTTCGCTAAAGCGAGCCCAGGAAAGATCGGAATGTGGTTATTCCTTGCGACGGATGGAATGTCTTTTTCAGGCTTCCTCATCGCTTACGGTGTACTAAGAGCAACGAGAGATTGGCCAAATCCAGCAGAAGCGTTGGGTGGAGTTGAACTTTCAGGTTTCATGACGTTCCTTCTTATCTGTTCATCTGTATCAATGGTTTTGGCCATCGATGCTTGTAAGAGAAAAAATAGAAAAGGAATGCTAAACTGGCTAATGGCCACAATCATTGGTGGAGCATCTTTCTTAGGTATCCAAGCTTACGAATACATTCATCTTCACCATGCAATGGGTATGTCTTTCAATGCTTATGAACATGGAAACGCACTTTTTGCTTCTACGTTTTTTGCGATTACAGGCTTTCACGGTTTACACGTTCTCTCTGGTGTAATCTATCTCATCACAATGTACGTAATGGCCCATAGAGGTGATTTTGATAATGGCGATTACAACATGCTCGAGATTGCTGGTCTATTCTGGCACTTTGTCGACTTAGTTTGGATTCTCGTTTTTACTTTTGTTTACCTTTTATAATAATGAAAAACTTTTTAAAACTTTTTGCATTCTTCTTAACTATACACTCGGGTCAAGCTCTTGCTTGCCCGACTTGTATAGGATCAGGACCAAACGATCACTACTATCTTTGGGTCATCGGAGTTTTCATTCTTCTCATTTATTTTCCAATGTTCTATCTCTTCAAAACGTTCTTCAAATACAAAGACATTAACAAAATCCAAGTAGAGAAATGAAAATTATTAACGATGAAAAGAAAGTCTTTGGGCTCATTTTAATCGTAAGTTTTTTGATCATCGCTTTCTTGTTTTGGTTGATTTACTTCAATACGGGAGCGACCTATGAGGCCGGTGGATGGGTAACACAGCTTCCTTTGGCCAACGCACTTCTCAATTCACTAACGGCCATTTTTCTTATCAGCGGTTATGTGGCGATTAAAAGAAATTTTGTGATCCCCCATAAAGGGTTGATGATCCTAGCGACTTTGACATCTGCTTTTTTCCTTATCAGCTATATTACCTACCACCACTTTCACGGTGATACTAAGTTTTTGGGCGTGGGTTTCATTCGCCCAATTTATTTTTTTATTCTTATTACTCACATCCTTCTTTCAATTGTTCAGGTTCCACTGATTTTGATCACGCTTTATTTGGCGTTTATGAAAAAGTATGTTCGACATCGTACATTCGCTCGCATTACATTGCCTATCTGGCTGTATGTTTCTGTTACAGGAGTTCTCATTTTTCTCATCATTAAAAATTTCAATCCTATGGTGGTTACATGAAAAAATTTATTGAGAAGGTTAAGAGTCTACTTTATCCAGATAAAGATGAAGATACAGTAATAGGCTATTTAGAAAAAAAACAAAGTGGAAAAGAGATTTCAGAAGAAGAGCGCAAAGAAGCTTTGCGCGCGGCCATCAAAATTACTAAGGAAAATAAATCTAAGTCGAGTGAGAATTAGTTTTCATTAAGCATCGAAGATTAATGCAATCGTCTTGATAAAGTCCAAATCCAAAACGCAAACGTGATCCTCTAAAATCTGTTTTGATTCTGTTGTACTTTAATTCGTCATGAAGTGCTTTTGCATGTTCATCACTTGGCATTGCGAATGTAAAAAAATGTCCATGATTGTTGTAATCGACACTTAGAATGTTTTTCTCTGTGAGATAATGATGATCAATCTCTAAGAGATGATTGAGAAAATTCTTTTGCAGTTTTTGAACATGTTTATGAATAACATCAACAGTAATCTGTTCTTTGCTAAATAGTTCAAGCACGGCTTCCAGACGATAGAGTGCTCCAAAGTCCATTGTCGATCCAGCGAATCTCATACCGTCGTTTGAATAGTTTGTTTTTCCGCCCTCAGTTGTTAGTGAGCTAAAGCCTGCAAACCATCCTGTATAGAGAGGTTTCAAGTTAGAGTTTTGAGGGACTGTCATAAAACAACAACCTTCTCCTCCTTGAGCATATTTATAAGAACCAGCAATATAAAATATTCTCTCTTCTACTTCCTTTAGGTTCGTGGGGATCGCCATAAAACCGTGATAGCCATCGATGACAATGAGAGTGTTGGGATTTTTAACGGCCTTTACGATTTTTGGAATGTCTTTCAAGACCATGCCAGAATTAAAAAAAACATGACTTAGATAAATCATATCAAAATCATTTTCATCGATGAGTTTTAAAACTCTTGCTTCAAAATCATCGAATGGATGTGTGGAGACTTTAATGACTTCAGCTAAACCATCTTCCGAAAGACGATTGATCTGTCGATCGAAACTATAAAATTCAGAATCACTTGTCAGAACATTAATTTTTTTTCCAGGTTGGAAGCAACTAAGAACTCTGTAAAGAAGCTCATGAGTATTTGGTGCAAACACTATTTGTGAAGGATGGCTTAACCCTAAGTTATTTGCTATCAGACGTTGAGCGTTTGGAATTTTTTGCGAAAAAATGTAATCCCATTTATCGTCGACCATTGAAGCGGCATCATCCCAGTATTGTAAAGTCGCTTCACGAGTGACATCCGGCCAATAGTGATGACTATGGCTAGCGTAATGCTGAATGTGATTGTTTGCTGCCAAAAAGCGACTATAGAATTTTTTAAACATGAAAATTCATCCTCTTTGAAACATTTTCAGGCAGTTTTGGTAAACGAGATTTAGGCAGTAAAAATGTTGAAAGATTAAAAAGATCGATGAAGACACGATTGTTATCAGCTGCTCTTTTTAGATATTGATGTCCAGAAGATCCACCTGTTCCAATTTTCGTTCCTAACATTCTCTGTGCTAAAAGTGCATGACGGTATCGCCAAGTTGTAAAGTTCTCGTCGATATCCATCATTGATGTGAGGAGGTGAAATGGTAGACTCAACATTGATTCATGTCTGTAGAGGAGAATGAAGAGAGCGTTCAGCATTGCTTTTTGAGAAAGTTTTCGCTGATTGGTGTTGATAAGTTCTTCATGCTTTTTTGAGTCAAATAAACTTGCAAAAGTTTCTTTTGTTAGTTCAAGATTTTCGAGCTGAATATTTTTTTGTTTCTCCGAAAGAGAAGCAGAGTTTGTCATGATAGTTTCTTTGTCATCGCTCAAAAGACTATCAATCGATTTTTTGTATTCCTCCCAAAAGTTAAAATCTTCCATCTGAGTGAATGGAATTCTTTCCAGCCATTCTTCTAAACATTTAAGTAATGTCGGACTGTTTTCAACCTGAACGAGACTGTTACGGTCTTGTTCACTTAATCTTCCTAAGAAAAATTCGCGATCTACTGATTGACGATCTTTTGTATGAAGACCGAGTTTAATTTCGATTTCTCTGAACTGAACGCTTTGAAAGCCTGATGCAGGAATTAATAGGTCTCTGAATTCAAGAAAATCCATTGGAGTCATTGTTTCTAAAACATCGAACTGTCCGATCAGGAGAGTTTGAATTTTTTTGATACGTTCTAGTTTTTGTACTATGGCCGAAAGTTCATTTTCAGCTACAAATTTTTGTTTAAAGACATCGAGGATGGCATTGAGATCATGGAGGATTTGTTTAAACCAAAGTTCATAGACTTGGTGGACAACAATAAAAAGCATTTCATCATGGCATTCGCCGTTGTCTTTATCAGCATATTTACGACTAAGTGGAAGCTGTGAATCAAGCAATTTCGACAATTGAAGATAGTCACCGTAATAGATGGGTCCTTTATTTTTGTGCATGTGGAATTTCCCTAGGTAAAAAGCCTTTTTGGACGAGAAATTATCCTCAATATCTGTATGACTTTGCAAGAAACATTTAGTATATAAAAGGTCCCCAAATTAGATATTAGACCGCTGAAAATCGAGTCAAGTTATGCGATTAAAAAATCTTACGCTGCTCAATGTCTTATTGACCTTCGCCCTCCTTATGTGGGGAGCTGTCGTTCACAATACACAGTCGAGTTTAGCTTGTCCGGACTGGCCTCTTTGTTACAATCAGTTTTTCCCAAATATGGAAGGGGCAATTCTCATTGAGCATGGACATCGATTGCTCGCTTCTCTTGTCGGTTTCATTAATATCTGTCTTGTAGTTCTAGGCTATAAACAAAAAGACTTATCTGTTCGTCATCTCCATCTATTTAAATCAACGTTGCTCGCTCTTTTTGTCGTTATTGCTCAAGGTGTGTTGGGTGGAATCACGGTTATTTACAAACTTCCGACAATTGTTTCGACGACTCACTTAGGTTTATCTCTCATTTATTTTTCTATTCTTGTTTATATTCATCATGTGGCCACTACCATTTATTCTCCAATGAAAATGGTGAGTAATGACTTGAAAGAAAAAATGAAAGCAGAGTGGAAACCGGCCATTCGTCATGGTGTTGTATTCTCTCTCGTTCTTCTTTATTCGCAAATTCTTCTCGGTGCTTTCATGAGACATGCGGGAGTTGGTGCTGCATGTGGATTAGGACCAAAGAGCGCTCTTTTTTGTATTGATGTTACTGATTGGTCTCTTCGTCTGTGGCCCTCTCTTCACCAATCGCAATTGCATATGGTGCACAGACTTTATGCAATCGTAGTTGCTGCAGTCATTATCACTTTTGCTGGAAGAAGTTTTAGATTTTTCAAAGGGCTTCCTAGCTTGCGATTATTTTCTTTAATGCCAATTCTTTTTATCATTTTTCAAGTCATCGTTGGAGTGCTCGCGGTTTATTTGAGTCTTCAAGTTGTTCCAACAACTCTTCATTTAGCTGGAGCAGCTCTTTCACTGATCACATTATGGAAACTTAATTTGATGTTGAAATCATTGGAAGAAGAACTGTTTATTGAAAAACAACATTCTTATTTTTCTGATGTTGTCGATCTGACAAAACCAAGACTTTCATTACTCGTGATGGTGACGGTTCTTGTAGGATCGATTATTGCTCCAGCACATATCAATTTCTTTCAGGCCCTTTTTTCACTTTTTCTGATTACGATGGTTGTCATCGGTGCAGCGGCCTTGAACTGCTACATTGAAAGAGATATCGATGCAAAAATGAGCCGAACAAAAGATCGTCCTCTTCCTTCAAAAAGAATGACACCTCAGACGGCCCTTGTTTTTGGTGTTTTAATGCTGCTTGTTTCAATTCCCGCACTCATGATTTATGTAAATTTTGTAACTGGAATTTTAGCCATAGTTGCCGCGGCGCTTTATCTCTACGCTTATACTCCAATGAAAGTGAAAAGCGAATTGGCCGTTTATATTGGTGCAATTCCTGGAGCTCTTCCACCAGTAATGGGGTGGACTGCTGTTACAGGAAAGATTGATATGATGGCCATAGCCCTTTTCTTGATTCTCTTCGTCTGGCAATTGCCTCATTTTTTAGCAATTTCAATGTACCTGGCAGATGATTACGATGCGGCGAGCATAAAGGTTTATCCCAATATGAAAAAGGGGATTCCTCTTACAAAAATTGGAATTTTTGTTTTCACCGTTATACTTTTTGGAACTTCACTTCTTCCTTCGATCTACGCTCAAGCGAGTTTTATTTATACGAGGGCCGCTCTCGTTTTAAGTGGAGTTTTTGTTCTCTACGCTGCTAGAGGGTTTTTCATTAAACAAGATGAGAAAAAAGAAAAACAATGGGCACGCAACTACTTTTATGGCTCACTCTTTTATCTGCCTCTGCTACTCGGGGCATTGATATTTTTTAAATAGATAAAATTAGATTTTCCGATTATGATTGAAGCTAAATTATTTAACAAAAACGCCTCTTTATAAATGCACTTTAACTTTCCACTGAAAGGATTGCTGTTATGAGTATTATTGATCTTTACATGAAACTTTTTGTGTCTTCTGCACAAGCCTCAGAGATGAGTCTTTGGGAACGCATGAAACCACCGGTCGATATTTCTACAAATGGTTATCTCATTGATGATCTTTTTAGATTAACGACAATCCTCATTTTGATTTTCTTTTTCTTCGTTGTTTTGGGAATTTTTGGATTCTCGTACCTGTATGCAAGCAAGCGTCACCCGAAAGCTGCTTATGTGCTAGGAAACAGCAAAAAACATATCGCTATCGTAGCTGCAATCGGTGCTCTTGTTTTCATCGTGATCGATATGCAAATTACTACAATTTCAAACCGCGATTTCGTCAATGTTTTCTTAAATTATCCAAATGAAAAAGAGGATATCATTCGCGTAGAAGTTCTTGGACAACAATGGGCTTGGAACTTCCGTTACGCAGGTAAAGATGGAATTTTCAACACAGAAGATGACGTTGTGACTTTGAATGATCTTCGTGTTCCAGCTAACAAAAAAGTTATTTTCCAGCTTACAAGTAAAGACGTTATTCACTCGCTCTACTTCCCGAACGCGAGAATTAAAGTCGATGCAATGCCAGGACGTATTTCAAGAATGTGGTACGAACTAAAAACACCAGGAACATACGATATTGCTTGTGCGGAAATGTGCGGAACTTTCCATTATAGAATGCAAGCTAAGCTCACAGTTTACGATCAGAAAAATTACGATGAATGGATGGAGATGATGCAAGAACGCACTAACTTCGCCGTTGAAAAAGAACGCTCTGATATTTACTGGGGCTGGAAGTGGGTTGCTTCTAACTAATTTAACAAAGACTGATTTCTAAAAAAATATAGCGAGGATACTCATGGCATTTTTTGAACAAGACATTCACGACGCACCAACGACGTTTTTGTCTAAATACGTTTTCTCTTTTGACCATAAAGTCATTGCAAAACAATTCCTGTGGTACGGAATTGCGTTTCTAGGTATTGGCGGAATGATGGCCATCCTTATTCGTTGGACACTCGCTTTTCCAGGTGAAGCTTTCCCAATTCTTGGACCACTTCTTTTCCCTGAAACGAATGGTGTAGTTCCACCAGATACCTATGCCATGCTTTTTACTCTGCATGGAACAATCATGATTTTCTACGCCATCACTCCACTTCTAATCGGAGCTTTTGGTAACTATTGTATCCCGCTCATGATCGGTGCGCGCGATATGGTTTTCCCAACGCTCAACATGCTTTCATTTTGGTTGGCCGTTGTTTCTGCGATTCTTTTATTGGCTTCACTTGTTACACCACTTGGTGGTGCAGCTGGTGGATGGACTTCATATCCAACACTTTCAACTTTGATTGGTTCTCCAGGTGTAGGGCAAACTCTTTGGACGACTGCACTTTTCGTTCTTGGAGTTTCTTCAACTATGGGGGCGGTAAATTACATCGCGACAATCATTACTCTTCGCGCTCCTGGTATGGGCTACTTTGATATGCCACTTACTATCTGGGGTCTGTGGTTGACTGCTATTTTGAACGCAATCTTCCTTCCAGTTCTTGGTGCTGGTCTTCTTCTTTTAACTTTTGACCGTGTTTTTGGAACGACTTTCTTCCTTGCTGGAGCTGCGGCTACTTCAGGATCAGGAGATCCGGTTCTTTTCCAACACGTATTCTGGATTTTCGGTCACCCGGAAGTTTACATCCTCATTCTTCCAGCTTGGGGTGTTGTATCTGACCTTCTTTCGTTCTTTGCTCGTAAGCCAGCTTTCGCTGCTAAAGCGACGGCCCTTTCGATGACTGTTATTACAATTCTTTCGACACTTGTTTACGGTCACCATATGTACACGACTCAAATGAGTCC
>CAMLRB010000012.1 GCA_946482295.1 uncultured Bacteriovorax sp.
ATCAGCAAAATCTAATTCATGGTGAACAGTATCGTGCATATCTTGAACAGTAGAAGTGCGAATGAGTTTGTAATTGGGGTGTTTAGACAATAAATCCAACTTCATCGTCGAGTGTAATCCAGCGATGACTATAACCTTATGTCCAAGAGCGAGTGCCTGTTGGGCAAGGTAGTATCCTGTAATTCCAGATGATGAGTTCGTTAAGTAGCGGACAGGATCAAGAGGAACGATCGTCGCACCTGTTGTGATTAAAAGTGTTTTTTGATCTGCTTTGTGAAGTGGTTTCGTCATGAGAGGAATCAATTCGATAATTTCATCTACATTGGGAAGTTTTCCCAGACCTACTTCTTCACAAGCGAGAATACCAGAGTCAGTTGGAGACACGAATAAATTATTAAGCGTCTTCAGTTTTTTAATTTGTTCAATGTTGTCCTTAGTGAATGGATGAAGAAGCATGTTTGTGTTCATTGCTGGAAACAAGAGAACATTTTTTGAAGGTTCCAGCGCAAGAAATACAGAACTCAAAAGATCCGAGGCTTCTCCGCGAGCAAGCTTTGAAAGTGTATTAGCGGAAACAGGAGCGATGGCAAAAACATCACACCATCTTGCGAGATCGACGTGTAAAACATTTTTATGAGTAAAATCATCCATGCTGTTATAAACATCACTCACACCTAAATAGGTGAACACTTCAGGCACTACAAATTTAAGTGCACCTGATGTTAAAATGACCTTAACTTCATGGCCGTTTTTTACCAATCCTCGAGCAAGATCGAGCGACTTGTAAGCAGAAATAGACCCACTAACTCCCAATAGAATTTTCATTTGGAATTTATTTCATAAAAATGAGGAGTTTGCAATTTTAAGGCATCACCATCGCGACGAGAAATTTGGTTTTTGGCAGGTAACTAAAGATAAATAAGAAAGAAAAAATAACGAGAAATACCGCTTGTGTCGCGATGATTGTCCAGCCGAATGGCCCTAAGGTCGTCACAACTTTCTTGCGTGTATAGTTCGTTTTGAGTGTTTGTTGGCGATACTCGGCCGCGGCACTGTATTCAGTGATTTTCGACATCACTTCTTGATCTCTGAATTCTTGGCGCTTGCGTTGGAGTTCTTCTTCTGTCACCGGTATTATCCTGCAAAAGGTATAGCTCTCTTGTCGGATATTATACGGCAAAGTTTAGAAGGGAAGTTCTGGTCTTTTAACTTGTTGAAATCGCTTTATATAGGTGCAGCGCTGGCAGAGATCTTCGACCAGTTTTTTTTGCGCAAACCCCTTTTTCATGGCCCGGGCCCTTTGACCCTCGAGAATCTCACCTAAACTTTTTTCGGGAAGTTTTCCCAGGTCGAGGCGCGCTTCTTTGTCCAGGCAGCAAGCGACGACTGTACCATCAGCATGAATGCCTATGTGAGAGGTTACAGCGTGGCAGAAACCGCTTTCAGATTGTTTAGGCATTAGTGGAGAAGGCCATTCAAAACGTGAATCAAAATGGAGATAAACACGATTATAAATGCGTTTACTTTTAATTGAGCTCACATCAATGCTCTCACTGATAGTTGTCTCGAAAAAATCGCCAATAGTTTTTAAGATGTCTCCGTTGGAGTCATTCATTGTGCGCGTTTCGAATATATTCCAGAGGCGGTAGTTAATATAGAGTTCAGGTCTTCGCTCTTGGGACATCTTAGAAAATTTAAGAATGTCGAGCAGGTAAGGATTAATATCTCTGTCTTTAAAATTGTCTTTAAATGAGTGAATCGAAAAATTGATCTGATGAAATACAGGAGAGGTGGAAAGAAGCTCGCTATAGCGATTGAGTAGAATTCCGTTTGTCGTTAAATTGATTTTAACGTTTGCAGCTTCGCACGCCTTGATGATTGCATGAAACTCGGGGTGAGCAAGGGGTTCACCCATAAGGTGTAAACAAACCTGTTCGGTATGAGGGGCCACTTCATTTACAATACGCTCGAACATTTGCACACCCATAATTTTCTTGTCTCGTTCAACGACCGGACAAAAAGAACATTGGAGATTGCAAATATTACTGATCTCAATATAAACGCGTTTAAATTTGTTCATTTTAATGATATCTAGCACATTCTATGAAAGAAACTCCAGCGACCTTTTACTATTTTCTCTGTAATCCAGGCTCAGAAAAATTCTTGAAAGAAGAAATACGCCTTATTTATCCTGAGCTCGTCTTTGCTTTTTCGACGGAAGGGTTTGTGACTTTCAAAGAAACTAGGACGTTAGGGAAAACTCTGAGACCTGTGTTTTGTCGTCATTTCGGAAGATTTATCAAACGCGGATCTTATGAAGAAGTTTCACAAGGCTTAAGTAATTTTCACTATTACTCGCTTGCGGGAGAAATTTTTAAAAAGGCCGCCTATAAAGATGGGGACTGGGTTAAAGAAATCATCAAAGTTAGTGAGACTCAATATTATTTAGGCGAGTTCCGAGCTTCCATTTTAAATGCTCCTACTCCTGGCGGATTTTCTGAAGAAATTCTTCCAACTGAATCACCATCACGCGCTTACATGAAAGTAATTGATGGAATGAACTATATGGGAATCAGTTTTACTCCAGGTGAAACAGCACTAGAGATTGGTTCGAGTCCCGGAGGAGCGACGTACGCACTTTTAAAAAAAGGATTAAAAGTAGAGGGCGTTGACACGGGAGAAATGCATCCCATCTGTCTGGAAAACCCTTATTTCACTCACCACAAACAATCGATTCAAGATTTTCATGTCTCTTCACTGAAAGATCATGTGCAATGGTTATTCGTTGATATGAATCTTGCTCCTGAAGGAAGCCTGCGTGAAATTGAAAAAGTTGTTGAGGCCATTCGTCCTTCATTAAAAGGGGCCTTCATCACTTTAAAGATGACGAAGTTCGAACTTGTTTCGCGAGTCCCAATGTATTTATCCATTGCTCATAAAATGGGACTTAACGTAAAGATGGCCACCCAACTTCCTTCACATAAACAAGAATTCCTTCTTTACGCCGAATAAGTTTTTGAAATTCCTCAATTGTTGATTTATTTGCTCAATTAAATAAAGTTTTTTGCCGATGAGCCCTCTTAAGAGGTGATCTATGAGAAATAAACTCCATTGGCTGATGCTTTCATCGCTTGTTCTCTCTGCATGTCAGACGAGTCCAACACGCAATTCTTCGCGATATCCCAGCTCTGAATCAGATAATAAAAAATGGGATGAACTAAGAGTTTTGCAGCAAAAGAAATTCGAGTTGCATGCGGAGTACATGAATCTCGAAAAGAAAAAGAGATTTGAAGAAATCGAAAAGGTGAAAGGCGAAATTAAAATCGTCGATTCGCAAATTGCAAAATTATCGGATCAAATACAGCCGCTTGAAGCTGACGGTGGATTGTTCTATCACTCTAAAAAAGACTGGCGAGTTGAAGATGAAGAGATTACGCTCAACGATCTTCCTCTCTACCGCACAGACAAAAAAGTAAAACTTTCTTTTTCAAGTTATGAAGCGAAATCAACGACGATTGAGCTTACTCATAATTTAATTTCTAATAGTGGTTATACACATTTTGAACACGATAAAGAGCCACCTAAATTAAATTTTACCATAAAATGTGATGCTCCATTTTCCATCAAATATGGCCTGACAAGAAATATTAAGGCCAATGAAGAGTATGAGTTCAAACTGGGAGATAAAAAACTCAGCAATGACAGAACAACTCTTACGATGAATTCCAAAGTCAGTAATTGTGATGTGAAATTCGTCAGTGATCTCGATGAAAAAACGCTATATGGGTTTACGCTTGAAAATGAATCAAAAAGATTCAAAGCACTCGAAACTATACTTTCTACGACTGAAAAATGTTCTCTTTTAAAAGGATCAGAGAATTTCATCGATTCGACATTCTTTCCTAATATGACTTGTCCTGTGAAATATGAATCGATTCAACTTCTCCCAGAGCCAGAAGATAGTTTACATGCGAGAGTCGTGGCCCTGTTAGGTCAAGACCTTCCAAAAGATTTTGTGAAAAATGCAAATCCCTATGCTCCACTAGATTTTAGTAAAGCTCCTAAATACGATGCGCTATTAGTTTCGTATCTCGTCTTTCGCGCTGATTTTTACGGAACATTGATGGCGAGACTTCTTTCACATCACGCTGACAAAGGTGCTGTCGTGAGAGTGATTGTATCGGACGTAATTACGCTTAAAAAAGATGAGGCCATGTATGAACGAATGATGGCCAGACATCCAAATATGAAATTTATTAAGTATCGTTTCGATTCTGATCAAGGCGGAGGAGCGAAATTTTCTCAGCTTCACAGAACAAATCACGTAAAATTATTCCTCGCTTACTCTAAAGACGATGCAGAAAAGTCTATTGCAATCGTTGGTGGACGTAATATTCACGATGGGTTTGTTTTCAAAACACCTGTTGATGTTTCTGCTCATCCAGAAATTGTCAATTATGTATCCGGCGATGAATCTTGGGCCTACTGGCGCGACTTTGAAATGGTCATTCGCGGACAAGATTTTGTTGAAAGTGCTGTTCGTCACTACATGAACTTCTATCACATCAATAAAGAAAATCTAGTGATGAAGCTCTCTAGTGTAGCTGCTGCCAATGAAAATGCCGTGCAGACAGATAAAGGGTCGATGAGACACATGGTTTCGATTCCTTTCAAAGACGATCCAAACTTAAATCTTTTCTATGCCAAAATGATTGATACAGCAAAAAAGAAGATTCTTATTTCTTCTCCTTATTTCAGACCAGTTAAAGAAATTGGAGAGGCCCTCGATCGTGCAATTGAAAGAGGAGTTGATATTACAATCGTCACTCGCCTGGATCTAGAAGGAGATACGGCCGACTTTATTTTAGGTGCTGTTAATAAAGACGGTGTAAATCGTTACTTGAAAAAAGTAAAAGTATACGAGTACATCGAACCCAAGGTTATCCTTCACTCAAAGTTGTTGATGGTGGATGATGAGGTTTCATTTATTAGTTCGGTTAACCTGAATAAGCGTAGCTTTTACCACGATTTGGAAAATGGTGTTGTCGTTCACGATAAAGAATTTACTCTGAAGATGGATGCTCTCTACAAGGACTACTTAAAACTTTGTACTCCATTAACAGAAAAGCAGAAAATTATTTTCTGGAAACGTTGGTTGATCACTCTTCTTGATAAAGTCTTTTAAGATTTAAAGCAGCTTAAGGCCACGAGTATCTACCTTGTGGCCTTCTAATTGAAGCAAGAAAACCTTCATGTCCATACCACCGCTAAAACCAGTTAACTTTCCAGTCGAACCAACAACTCTGTGACAAGGAATGATGACAGGAATCGGATTTTTACCATTGGCCCCGCCAACAGCTCGTTGAGCGTTGGGTGCTTTTAGATATTCGGCCTGTTTTCCATAGCTCCAAACTTTCCCATAAGGAATTTTGGTAAGAGCTTTCCAGGCTTTGTTTTGAAAATCCGTTCCGTTAGGAGCGAGTGGCAAATCAAAGTCTTTTCTTTCGCCTTCAAAATATTCTCTAAGTTGTTTTTTAGTCATCTCAAGCACTGGATGCTTATCAGCTTTTTTTGCATCAGCAAGCATAGGCTTCATTTCATCACCAACATAAAGAGCAATGAGGTGAGTGGCGTTGGCAACAAGAGTGATTTTACCAATAGGAGAAGAGAGTGTTTGGTATGCTTTCATAAAAATCCTTATAACTTACTTATTTAGAATAACCTAGCAAAATTTGAATTTGAAGGTAATGTCAGTTTAAATTTATCCTTCAGTATATTTTTCAAATCAGTTTCTGTTTCAATATCCATAGAATGAATCTCGCCATTGTTTTTCGTTGAAGTGAATTTACGATTGAGCAATGTATAACGTCCTTCATCGGTAAAAAGAGCAGCAATAAGGTTACTTCTGAAGTGTGATGTCGGAAGCTGTGAAGTGTAGAAATTCGACATTTCAAGATCGGCCGGATAGACGAGATCTTCAGTGAAAGCATATACATTGTTCCAGACACCAGGCTCACTTTCTTTCTTCAGAATGAAACCAAATTCAGAATCAGTTTCTAATTTAAAATTTCCGTTTAATTGTTTATCAACGCGATTTAATTCAAAAGGCATAGGTGAATAGAGACCCGGACCACCGAAACCAGCATCGACCAGATATTTCATTGAATTTAATTCGGCCAAAAGGAGTATATGGGTTTTAGGATTGATACCAACTCCCCTGTACATAACTCTTGAGAGAAGGGGACGAATCTTAAATCCTAAAGTCTTGAGCGCTTCTAAAATCATTTGGTTGAGTTCAAAACAGTAGCCACCGCGTTCAGAATCGATGAGCTTTTGTTGAAGATCCTGAGGCGTTAACCGGATTTCTTGTTGGTGAAAACAATCGATATTTTCAAAAGGCACTCGTTTGAGCTGTTTGGTCTGAATATCATAGAGGCCTGATTCTGTTATGGCCGGCGTACTTAAACCACATTTTGCGAGATATTTTTCAATATTTATCGTCATTTTTAAGTCCTGATCGAGATTAACCCAGGCTTAAGTTTAGCTCTTTTATGACGATAAAAAAACATGAGTTCAAAAAAGTTTACCTTACTTTTAATTCTCCTTTTTACAACAGCTTGTTCAACTTCTCCGGTGAGAACATTTCAAGCGGATAATCCTGTTTACAGTAGAGATCCCGCCAATTTTCAAAGCTGTTTTCAGATGATGAATGCGGTAATCAATTACAGACAGATAACTTCGCAAGATGAATCCCTCCTGACAAAAGCAAAAGATTTAAATGAACTTGAACTTGCTTATGGTGATGAATCGTTAATTGATCTTCAGCGCCGACTTGATAATGAATCGATAAAAGCAGCGACAAAACATGCTCAAGCTCTTCTTACAAAACCTGTAAAGTTTGACAAAAAAATGAAGAAGGCCACGTACGTAACGACAGAAGAAGCACAAGACATTCTCAACTCTATTGAGAATTCAAAAGTTAATCAAAACCATTATTGTTACGATCCAAATAACACGACTGGTTTTTGCTTCGGAAGAGCAGTCATTGGTCACATGGAAGCTCTCGCTCGTGGGGTTCATCCTGATGCCATTAAAAAAATATGGATTGCCGGAGATATGAAAGAATGGGGACATCACGTTGCTCCAATGGTTAAATCGGAAACGGGATGGCTGGTGCTTGATACAAATATCGGAAAACCACTAACACCAGAAGCTTGGTATAAATACTACACGCCAATGAAAGCTGCAAAAGCTAAAAACATCATGTTATTTGTAACCCAAGGAGGACGCTTTGGTCCTTATGATGATGAAGCCTACAGTGCGGTTAACTTATTTAATACAACAGGTGATACTTTTGATCGTGCGAACGATTTTTACAAAGGGTATTTCCACGATTACTTCGAAGCTCTTGAACAAGACAAATCATTTAAGAAAATTCCTGCACGTTAAACAGGTCGCATGACAAAGACGTTGCATGGTGAATATTTCACCAAAAAATCTGCAAGCGAGCTGGAGAAGAGACCTTCAATTCCATGTTGCCCACGTGTCGCCACTACGGTCATGTCAGCATTCACAGCATGGAGATATTCTTTAATTTTTTCTTCCCGCGAATGAGTGAAAAAACATTCGCAAGTCATGTTTCGTGGGTCTAATCCTAGATCTGCACCCAGTTGATTAAGAATTCCCACCGTACTTCTTTCAATTTCAGGATATTGCTCTTCCGTCGGATAAATGACTGGCAACAAATCGATGTTATAAAAATGTATCTCGAAAGCATGAATGAGATGAATTCTACAATTATTTAAATCGATTGATTTTGTAATCGTTTTAAGAGTGTCTAGACACTTTTGATTCAAGTCTACACAGAGGACAATATTTTTCATAAGAAACTCCTCGCTGTTGTTTAAAACAGTATGATTGATGAACTCATGATTCAAGACGCAGTGGCATTTCTCATGCATTCATCAATGGAGGGAGAGTGAAGATGATGGAAACATTATACGATGCAGTTATCATTGGTGGAGGACCTGCAGGACTAAGTTGCGCTTTAACGCTTGCAAGAGGTGGTCGCATTGTAGCTGTATGCGATGACGGACATCCTCGCAACGCGAGCGCAAAAGTAATGCATAATTTTCCGTCCTTGGATGGAATTAATCCTTCCGATTTTCTAAAAAACGTCAGAGCTAATTTGGAAAAATATGAAGAAGTGTCCTTTATTCCTCTAAAGGTCCTGGATGTAGAAAAATGTGATAAGACATTTATGACAACATTGAGTGATCAATCAAAACTTCAAAGTAAAAAAATTGTTCTTGCTGAAGGATTAAAAGATGAACTTCCTTGTATTGAAGGAATTGAAGAGGGCTGGGGAAAAAGCGTTTTTCAATGCCCTTATTGCCATGGATACGAATATAAAGGTCAATCAATAGGAATACTTGCTCATGAGAAATCGCTCTTTCACACACTCAAGCTTCTTTTAAGTTTCAGTAGCGACATCATCATTTTTACAGATGGAAAAAAGTTCATCACTCATGAAGATCTCGCTATCTTTAATGTGAAAGGGATTCAACTCTTTGAAGAAAAAGTTGATTCACTCATTATTGATAAAGAAAAACTTAAGGGCATTTGTTTATCTACCGGTGAAGTTATCCCCATTGATGTCCTTTTTCTACGGCCTCAATCTAAATTAAAGTCAGATATCGGTCAAAGATTGGGTTGTCATCTGACAGAAAATGGAACCTTCAATACTGATGAAAACTGTAAAAGTTGTGTGAGCGGAGTCTACATAGCAGGGGATGTGAGTAGTAAAATGCACTCAGTACTATTGGCCTGCGCCGAAGGTTCAAAGGCAGGGCTCAATTTAAATTTAGAAATTATGGAGGAAGAGTTTTATACACAAGTTGCGCCTGTGTTGATTGCAAGACAGTCTCAAGTTCTTCATCCTTGAGCAAGTTTCGCAATTTTTTCCACGGCCTTTTCAGTTCTTTCACCCCAAAGCGCTCCGGTATTCATGCGAATGAAATTTTGGTATTTCCCGTTACTGGAAAAGACTGGTCCTGGAATAATTCCAATTTTGTGCTTGAGGGCCTTTTGATGGAGCGTGAGTGCATTAACATTTTTTGGCAACTCAACCCATAAAAGACAACCGCCTTTAGGTGTTGTGATTCTGGTTCCTTCTGGAAATGTCTCCAGAATCTTTTTTGAATAGAGAATCATATTTTGAGAAAGAGTTTGTCTTAACTTTCTTAACAATCGTTCGTGGTTATTATTTTTCAAATGATCAGCGATCGCCATTTGAGCAGGAGAATTAGCCGTTACGGTTTGAGAAAATTTAATCATCTCGATTCGTTCCATATATTTAGATGGAGGGATGATCCACCCAATACGATATCCGGGTGCAAGTGTTTTAGAAAATGAAGAGCAATAGATGACATTTTCATGTTTATCAAAAGACTTTAAAGCAAGAGGTCGATTTCCTTCAAAGTTAAGTTCACCGTAAATATCATCTTCAATTACGACAACGTTATATTTTCGACAAATTTCAACACACTTATGTTTACTTTCATCATCCATCAAACTTCCTAATGGATTTGAAAATGAAGGAGTAATGAGTAAGGCTTTCACTGGATATTTTTTTAATTTCTCTTCTAGGCATTCAAGATCAAGCCCTTTATCTGAAGAAGAGGCAAGTTCTAAAATTTTCAATCCCAAATTTTCGATAGCGTGTAATTGACCGTAGTAAGTAGGACTTTCCACTGCCACAATATCCCCAGGCTTAGTAACACATTTTAAAGCAAGGTTGATGGCTTCCATGCAACCTGCAGTGATATTGATGGCATCTGCATGTGCATCGAATCCCATTTGCAATGTTCTTTTCGAAAGTTCCTGGCGAAGTGGCCAGTGACCTGAGTTCACTTCGTAACGTATAAATTCTGGTCCGTGAAGCCTTGCCATTTTAAGTAATGAGCGCTGTAAACTTTCTGTTGGTAATAAACTTGGATCAATGATGGCCGCACCTAGAGGAACAATAGATGTATTTCCACAGGATCGGATGACATCAAGAAAAGTATTGTTGCTACTTATATGTCGAGGGCCAGCTTGCGGACGTGATTTAATTCCCGCCTCTTCTAAGAATGGGCGGTGTTTTACATAATAACCAGATTGCGGACGAGCTTCAATGTAACCTGTTCTTTCTAACAATTGGTAAGTCTGAATGACTGTTGAAACACTCACTTTTAAATTAGAACTTAATTCCCGCATTGAAGGAATCTTAGTGCCAGGAAGATATGTACCTTCACTGATCCAGCTTTTAATTCTGTCAGCAATTTGAATGTAAAGATGTTCTTGATTGTCGAATATCATTTTCATAGTTTCTCATACCTGCAGAGTGAACTATAGATACAGTTTAGGGCCTCGCGGACCAGTACAGTTTAGCATGGTTTTAACTGTTATGGTTACAATTCATGCAAGCTGAATCTGTGTTGGTTTTAAACTTTCACCGATAATGGAGTTACAAGGAGGCTTTATGGAAGCCAAAGGTTTGAAAATTCTGGGGATGAATCATACACTAAGTCTAAGTGAGAGAAAAGACATAGAAGTTCTCTCTGGAACTGTATGGGTAACTTATGAAGGTGAATCTGAAGATCATTTTTATAAGGCCGGCGATCGATTCACTACACCGGCCTCAGGTTTAACAGTCATCCAGGCCTTAGAGACCAGTACACTTAAAGGGATTGTTCATGGAGAACATGCTTACATTCTTCAAGAAGCTTGAGCACTTCTTTGTCTTCCACTTGATCGAAATTCAAATAATGTTGGGCCACTGCTAAGAATTTAGTTGATTCACCAACCGTAATTACATCTATACCTCTACGTCTAAAATCGCTAGCAGTTTGTGCTGAGCAAACGGGAACTGCAAGTATTACTTGCGTGGCCCCTAGTGATTTGAGATATTCACATCCCACCTTAGCAGTTACACCAGTGGCAAGACCGTCATCAATCAAAATGATTTTTTTATTTTTTATCTCAGGAAGTTTCCGACCTCCTCTATAAAGATTTACACGGCGTTTGAGTTCAATCTTTTCTTTCTCAATTGATTTTTGAATAAGTGAATCTATATCAGAATTCACATTTTTATAGAGAGGGTTGATCCAATAGCTTCCATCTTCCGTTAAGGCACCAATTCCAAATTCTTCGTTATGAGGGTGGCCTATCTTTCTGACGACGAGAATATCATAAGGTCGTTTCACTCGTTCAGACACTTTACTTGCAATAGGAACTCCTCCACGAGGAAGTGCAAGTAAGACAAACTCTTTTTCTCGACCTTTTATTAGAGGTTCAATCACAAGAGCGAGTTTTTCTCCAGCATCCTTACGATCTATGAATAACATTTCCATCTATACCTCCACTTAATTCATAACGAGCAAGATTGGGGCCCTGATTTTGCAATTTATTTGTTTAGAACCTCACTGGTTCAATAATATTTCATCAAAATTTTTTTATCAGGAGATTGTTTATGAGAAAAGATCTGACAGAAAATCAAAAAACAAATAACAAATATCCATCTGCTACACGTAATAATGGGCCTTTTTATTGGCCGGATGATTTTACACCTGCGCGTTGGTTTGATGATTTTTTCGGTTCAAATTTATCACCATTTACTAGCGAAGATGCAAGATCACTTAGTCCCGCTATAGATATCGATGAAACAGATGAAGAATATCAAATTAGTGCAGATCTTCCAGGCGTCAAAGAAGATGATATCTCAGTTGATTGCTCTGGCAATCTTCTGACAATTTCAGCAGAGAGAAGATCAGAAACAGAAGGAAAGAAGAGCGATCGACGTGAACGATTCTATGGTGTTTACCAAAGAACATTTACCCTTCCTCAAGGAGCAGATTCAGATAGAATTGAAGCATCTTATGATAATGGTGTTCTTTCGATTCGTGTACCAAAAGCCGAACCAGTGAAACGTAGAAAAATCAATTTAACTAAAAAAGTGACAGCACACAAAGAGAAACATTAGTCATTTTTGTGACTAATGCCTGTGTTTGTATTGCTCGTACTCTGAAGGTAATTTTTTATATATATTGTTGAGATGTGTTTTAAGAGTTGTTTTACTAATAAACAACTCTTTTGCAATTTGAAAATTATTTTTTCCCTGCATGACCATTAAAAAAATATTAACTTCACTTTTAGTAAGGCCAAGTTCTATAAGATTTTCTTTTTCAGTTTCGACATTAAAATATGTTTCATCATGGGGGTAAACGAGTGTGGTTAATGTTTGACCATTGTTAATAACAACAGCATCAACGATATTTTCTTCGACGGTGGAGTTTTTGATAAGAGTCATTCCAGGTATGCAGGCATAGGCCTTCATGCATCCTTTGTCGCATACCTGCCCCACTAGATTCCCACAGAGTCTGATAGAGAGATTATCTTGGAATAAGACTTCTTTATTTTGGTTCTTTATACAAGTAGCAATCTTTAATTCATCCACTCTTCTATCCTATGAGATAAAAGAGTGGAATAACATGATTTAGATCAAGTGATCCTTACTTAAAATCAATGGGACAAGCGCCACTACCACAATCAACGTGCTCAAAAGAAACATCTTCTTCAGCACCTTCTTCGATCTCCCTCATAATCTGTTGATATCGTGAAGTGGTCATGACTTCTTCAGGTTGGTACTCATAAGCCGAAGTATCGGTCTGGGGCATTACTGAACAACACCGAATAGTTGACTGACCTTTTAAAAGTGTTCGCACAAAATCTTCATAAGAAACGGATTGAGGATTGTATTTTAAAGTGTAGCTGACTTGGTTTCCACTTTCAGGCAGTGGTGTGCAACCATCGACATCCATTCCTCGAATCCAATATTTTTCCAAAAGACGAAGATACTCATATTGCTCTTCTGGTGTCGCTTCCGCAGCTGTTACGAGTTTATCTCCCATTCCTAATTTACAAATTTCTGGTTGAGTAGGGAAACCGACGACTGTTGTTCCGGAATAGGTTTTCAAAACTTTGATAGGGTATTTTTTAAGTTTGTACTCCTGAACAAGAGGATCATCATTTCGGAATTGTACCCAGCGAAGAAATTCACGCATTGACGGGAGATGAGCTCCTTCAGTGAGACCGAAAAGTTTGGAAGTAGTCCCAGCTGGTTTTATTGTAGTGTCAGTATGAGGGACGACAGTTCCTAAAACTTTGGCGTAGTCTTCAGCTGTTTCTTTTACTACTCTTTTAAAACGGGAGAGCAACAACCACATTTCTAAAGATTTTTTCTCATCAACAATGTCTTTCCAGCCAAAGCCAAATCTTTTCCACGCCCATTCATGAAAGCCGGTGATACCCACACCTATGCGATTAGTTCTTTGAACTTCTTTTTTGTACATGCTGTCCATGAGATTAACTCTCATTAAAGCTTTAGTTGCTGTGGCAAAAGCATCACAAGCGTCTTCATCGTTTTGAGCGTGATAAGGAACTACGTCAGCTATCACACAATAACCACCAAGCAGGTTTAATGTAATTTCTCCGCAAGGGTTAGTAATTTGCTGATACTGCATATCCTTTGCGACAATTGCTAGCAGTTTAGTGAGTTCTAAAGTTTCGTCATCGAGTTTATATTTTTTACTTTCGGCGAATTGGCCGTCGAGATAGCCACTAAAACCGGAATCGTTATGGGTAAGCTTATCTTGATTAATGAGTCCTGGTTCACCTGTTCCATCATAATAAGCTGCCTCCGTGATGGCGTTAAATACTTTGCGAGCATGTTTCGCCATATGAGTTTCAATCGCAGGATTGTTTACATAATTCCAAAATTCAGCATCAACAGTGACTGAATTATTTGAACTCCACAAAAATCCTCCACGTTTAAGATTGATGAAATCGAAAACTGTTGAATCACGCCATGTTTTAGTTGCCATTCTAGCTGCTCGGCGTGCTCCACCTACTAAAACACATTCAGCGAGGTAATGATCAGCAAACATCGCGGCCCTCCAGGGCTCCATGGCCGCTTCTCTAAGTTTTGCAATTTTTTCAATGGCGAGAATAAGCGGACCTGGCCCAGAAGCAGGTCGATTTTGCATTCCTCCGATGGGTGCTCCTCGAGGACGCACTTTGGAGAAATCCAGCATTAAAACTGAGTTTTTATGTTTTTTCTCAAAGGCCATTACTTCCATTTTTTCAATGGCCTTCGCCCAACCTTCTCGCGAGTCGGGGACTTCAAATACATGAATCGTTTTGAATTTATACATGTGATCAGCAGTTCGCCGCTCAAGTCTCTCTGAGATTTCTCCCGAGAGAACATCAGGATGAGAGCTATCAATAACAGGAACAACAATTGGAAGATTTTTGTAATCCACCAACATGAGCTCATCATCCATTGATCTTCCAACACCACTACCATTTAAGAGAAGATAAAATTTCAAAAAACTCATCGCACTTGTCGCACAGTTGGTAAAGACTTCCATGTTGCGCGTGATTTGATTTTCATCTCCATGTTGAAGATGACGCCCCGACATAAGGAGCGAAGCTTGACGGAGATGGTGATGCATTTTCAGAAACTCAGAATCAGCGTCTTTCTCATGCAACATTGTATTTCCATGCGCGACTCTAAAAGCGACATCCTTCCAATGTTCCATTTCTTGTTTTGCAACTATATGTAGGGCCACTGTGAGTGTTTTATTTAGCTCTTTGTCTTGTTCTAAAGTTTCGTAGTGAGAAATAATGTATCCCTTATTTTTACAATAGAGATCGATCTCATCATTTAACGAAATATTCTCGTGATACTGAATTTTAATTTTTAAAACTTCCGGAGAGCGAAGCTTGTGCAGAACCTTACGATTGATTGTTCGATCAGCTACAGCTTGCCCCATCCCTTTAGTGTAACGACGAGCGGGAGTATAAGTGAGTGCGGGTAAATCCAGATCATTTTTTAAACTGGGAATTGGATGATTTTTTGTTTCTTTTAAGGCGTGTGTGTCTGTGTGGGAATGTGGCATGTGTTGTCCTCCTCAAATGCTCTTGATTTATTATCCGAGTGAGAACTTTCTATAGCCAGTGTATTTCCATCCACCGGGGGGATGGAAAAATATTTGTTGAAAACATGATTACGATCATTCACGCCCTGAACGGCATTTGTGAAGATAAGATATGGATACAAATATTAAAGCCGTTCGAAAAATACATTTCTGTTATGGACATCGAGTTGTAGGACATGAAAACAAATGTGCGAGTCTTCATGGCCACAACGGAGTTTTGTGGATTTATGCCTCTCCTAAAAAATCACTGGATGAAATAGGAAGGGTCGTCGATTTTTCAGTGATCAAAGAAATCATTGGCGGATGGGTTGATGAACATTGGGATCATACAATGATCATCAAAGACACTGATTCGGAAACCATCAATCTTTTAAAGCAAGCGCCAGGGACAAAACCCATTTTCTTACTGCCAGAAAATCCTACTGCAGAAAACATGGCGGCTTATTTGTTAAAAGTAATTTGCCCTAAGCTTTTAAAAGACGCTGACATCGTTATTGATAAAATTACTTTTTGGGAAACAGAGAACTGTTTTGTGGAAGTGAGTTTATAAGGCCTTGCCGTAAGATTGAATGTTTCTATTTATAGTTGCCTGATTTTCTTCAAGACAAATATGCATTCTTGGCAATCATGATGATTTACTTTATCGTTAATGGATGCAGGACAAGGAATATCACATTCCCAATCAAAACACTCAACCAATACAGAGTTTTTCAGTTTTCAACAACTGGTCTGTGGTTGCAGAAGGGTGGTATTTTGTCTGCAAGTCTTCTGACCTTAAAAAAGTTAAAATAAAAAGTTTCAACATCTGCGGACAGGAGATCATTCTTTATCGCGGAGAAGATTCCAAAGTCAAAGCACTCGATGCTTATTGCCCGCATATGGGAACACATTTTGGGGTCGGTAAGGTTGTTGGTAACAACATTCAATGCTTTTTTCATCATTGGAAATTTTCAGGAAGTGGGGACTGTGTGGACATTCCTTGTGAGACTAAATCCAAAGATATTGTCCAGAAGAAGGCCAAAGTCCAATCCTATGCAGTTACCGAAGCCTTTGGTGCCATCTGGATTTATCCTCATCATTCTCCAGAGTATAAACTATCCCGTTTTGCTGAGTTCGAATCGGATGATGTTATTTACGAATTCGGAGAACCATATGTCCGCAATTGTCATCATCATGTCACAATGATCAATGGGATTGATCCTCAACACTTAAAAACCGTTCATAGAATTGACATAGAGATGAATGTGCAAATTGCAGAAGAAGGACAGATGATAGATATCATTTTGACGGGAAAAATTGGAGATAAGAATTCGCGAGAGAGATTCTTCAGAAAAATGTTAGGGGAATCATATTCATATGCAATGAGATATGACTCTGCCAATAATGGTTTTCTTACTTTATTGAGAAACGTAAATCTTTTTGGTAAAGGGCCAAAACTACCTAGTCTGCATATGATCTTTGCTTATCGCCCGCTGGAAGTTGGTAAAACTCTAGTTCAACCCATTTATTTGAATAAAAAAAGAAAAGGCTTCAGAGGAAAATTAATTAATAAAGTTCTACTCTTTATGACAAAGAGAGCGTTCTATTCCCTTCAGGGGGAAGACGGAAAAGTTTACGAAAACATGCGTTTCTTTCCCGGGAATTTACTGGAGATTGATAAACCGATTGGTACTTTTATCCAATATGTTAACAAACTTAAACCAAGCATCTGGAGCAGCTCATGGAAGTAGCTGGCGAAGTTCTAGTTTCTCAGATAAAAAAACGAAATACATTATTTGCGAAAGTGGTTCGACCAAAAGAAATTTCTACTGGTGAGTTAATTAGAATGCATCATTTGTTTTTGCATTATTATGATGATCATCCTTTTGAAACCTTCAAACGAGATCTGCTAGAGAAAGACGACGTTATTCTTTTAAGAGATTCAAAAACTCAAGAGTTACAAGGATTTTCTACGATTTTGAAAGTACAAATTAACAAAGACGGTACAATCTATCACGGGATTTACAGTGGAGACACTGTTGTAGCTTCTGAATATTGGGGATCGCCAGCTTTGGGAATTATGTTCCTAAAGTACCTCTGGTGGCACAAGATGAAGCATCCTTTTAGGCCGCTATATTGGTTTCTAATTTCAAAAGGCTACAAAACATATTTGTTGATGTCGAATAACTTCAAGGTTCACTATCCACGATTTGAAATGCAGACAGATGTACACCATCAATCATTAATGGACGCCTTTTATTCAAAAAAATTTAAAAACACATATTACCCTGAAAATAATCTCATTGTTCCTAAAGGCGAGTCTTGTCACTTGAAAATGGAAGTTGCTGATATCGATTACAAATTGTTAAAAATTCCTCGAATCAAATTTTTCCAGGATAAAAATCCAGATTGGCAAAAGGGGACGGAATTATGCTGTATAGCTGAGATGTCGCTGTTTATGCCGATGAAATATGCGCTGAAAAAGGCCCTTAAAGGATTATTAAAATGAAAAGAACTATTGTTATTACGGGTGCAACTTCCGGATTTGGGCATGCACTTGTTAAAGAATTTCTGCACATGGGTGACAATGTCATTGCGACAGGAAGAAATCTTTCAAATAGAAAAGAAATCTTTGCTGAGGAAAGAGGGCAATTTAAAGATGCACTCATGGAAAAAGATCTGGATGTCACGATTGAAAGCGAATGCTTAAAATTCGTGCAGGATCTAAATATGAACAAAACGAAAGTTGATATCTTAATCAATAACGCCGGATACGGACTTTTTGGCGCCCTAGAATCCTGCTCTTTGGAACAAATCAGACATCAGTTTGAAGTAAACTTTTTTGGACTGGTCCGTGTTACTCAGCTGCTTCTTCCCTCGCTTATCCAATCAAAAGGTAAAATTTTTAATTTTTCTTCTGTTTTCGGATTTTCGGGATTTCCTCTGACAAGTGTTTATTGTGCCAGCAAGTTTGCAGTCGAAGGTTTTTCGGAGTCACTTGATTATGAACTTCGTCCACATGGAGTTCAGGTTTGTTTAATTGAACCGGGTGGTTATCGAACAAAGTTTGGAACAAGTTCCGTTTGGGGACAAACACCAGTTTCACTTTATGAAGTTCAGACTAAAAATTATCATGAACTTCGACATAAGATGATGACTAGAAAAAATTATCAAGACCCTCAGGATTTAGCTAGAGGCGTAGCTACTCTCTCCAGACGTTCAAGCCTTCCGCTAAGAATGCCGTTTGGAAAAGATGCAGTTTTGACTGCGACCATGAGAAAAATTATGCCGGAGACAATTCTTCATCGAATGACTCATAAGATGTTCAATAAATTATTTTTGAGAACCTAAATTGCAAATACCTAAAGAGAAACTTTTTTTAAATTCCGCTGAATCAAGCAAGATTGGTCGACTTGCAAAAGTTTCTTTTGCAGCAAACGGTGTAAGGGACATCTCAGGATTAGTTTCCAGCACTCATCACTGGAAGGAAACTTTTTATGGATTGGAAAAATCATCGCTCTGGAAAAAGATTTCACTCCAAGATCAAAACAGCATTTTAAAGAATATGTCTGATCATCTCTTGCGCGAAGCTTATTATATCGAAAATGCGGGCATGTTATATGCCGCTAAAATGAATGTCATGGCCGAAACTCAGGAAGAGAGAACTTTTTATTCGATCATGGGATATGAGGAAGCCCGACATTTACAAAGTCTTCAACCTTATTTTTCAGCTGAGATACTTTCAGGACCAATTCCAGGATTTTCTGCACATATTGGAAAAATAATTACGGAGGGTGATCGTCCTTCAAATCTTTTTCTGATTCAAATTTTGTTGGAAGGGTGGGGACTGACTTATTATCAGTCACTGGCCGATACGACTACTGATAATGGAATTCAGGATGCGTTCCAGAAGATTATTAAAGATGAGACCCGTCACCATTCGGCCGGGATGATATTACTGGAGCAGAAGCAAACGATTAATAATAGTTTTCTCTTAGATGCCTTTCATGAGCTGCTCGAAATGGTTCGTATTGGACCTTACACCTTGGTTCAGGAAATCAAAAAGAAATACGATTTTTCTGAAAAAGAATTAAAAACGCTTTTACAGGATATAAATGCAGTTGCAGATACTAACAGAAAACTTGCACGACTACGTGACTTAACTGATAAAGCTCTGGGTGATGATTTGATGAGAAAATTCGAGAAAAACAAAGTATGGGACTCTTACTCCCTGGAAGAGATGCTTAGGCCCCATTTATAAAGTTCATCAGCTACTTCTTTTCTTTTGATAATGACTGCATCTTTTTGATCCCCGAAATTCACATTGAGAGCAGCATAACACTGTTGTATTTTATTTCTTAAGCCTTTTACCAATACAGTCTTTGCAGGTAGCAGCTGATTCAGTTCTCTGGCCAGTTTGTAATGGTGAATATCCTGAAGGATGTCTTCTGCTTCTCTTTTATTTTTCAGTGAACTCTCATCGACTAAAAAAACATAGTGACGTGGTTCTTCGACAGGCAGAACCACAAAATCACCGTAGTAAGAAGCACATAATTTCGTTAGCACTGGACCTGAAAGCTTTTCACCGACCATATCTGACTGATCACCCTTTCGCCCAGTAAACTCAAGCATAGGAGTTTTGCGGTAAAATCCCGTGCACTGAACCAGATCACCCATGGGATAAAAATTTTCATTGTTAGGAAACCATGGCGCAATTTCGTAAACCATTCCAGGCTCGAGCTCATCTAGATTTTTTGCACTACCATCTTGGCAGGAAAAACGATATCCAATTTGATTAACGAGCGGAAGATAACTTCCGCTCATGATCCATGGAATAGTCATCGGTCCTTCTGTGGCCAGCAATCCTTTTCCCTGAAACCATACATGCGGAAATATGTCTTTTAACATTTCAAAGGAGCGATGCGATTCACCGGAAGACCAAGCGCTTATAATTTTAAGTTTTGGCCAGTGGTCATTGAAATTTCCTCTGAAACCGAGACGAGTTTGATTCTGAATAATATAATCAAGAAGACTAAGAAAATAAGTAGGGCTCCAGATGGAAATGATCTCAAGATCCTTTCGGCTTAAAAGTTCTCGAGCAAGCTGGAAAAAAAATTCTTCTCCATTCTGCACCCTTTGCAGTGATGGATCGACAGCAAGAAATCTTCTAAGGATAGGACGAATAAGAGGAGAAACATAAGCGCTGTCATCTTCCAGTCCTCCATGCTCTCCTAGGCGAGGAGATATGCTCATATAGAGAACACCCGTTTCTAATTTAACAGGAGCATGCCGGAGAATATCATTGGTCCACAGTATGAACATTGTAGAGAAAGATTTTTTTAATTCGCTGGTATAAGGAATGCTTTTTTTGGGTCCGCTGCTGCCTGATGTGAATTCATAACTCAAAGGAGCTTGCTGCCAAATTTTTAAAGTTTGCCATCGATAATAAAGCTGTTTTTGAGCTTTCATAGGATCATTAAGTGCTAACTCGAATTTACGCGTTTGATAGTTAGCGAAGGTTTTAAAGGCCGATGTTCCAAGTTTGAACATCAAACTCACAGGTATTCTCCACGCCACCAAATTCTGCTTTTCGGTTTTACCTTTGTTCCTGCCGTAATAATTGCACCAGGACCAAATTGAGAATCAGCGCCGATAAATGCTTTATCTCCAATACGAACCTTTTTGATAATGAGGTGAGGCTTACCGTCAATATCTGCAACCATATGTGAACTCATTGCCGTCAGGTGGCCAAGCACAACACCATTACCGATTTCAACTAAACCGCGATCCAGAATTTCTACTCGCGGAGTCCAGAAAACCTTTTTTCCAATTTTTGATCCCCAGGCCCTTAGCCAGATCGAAAAAAGGCCAGGCACGATGTGCAGAATATTTTCCAGTGGAGGAATGACGATAAACAGATATTGCAGCTGATGATTTCCCCACCAGGCAGAATATTTTTTTTCTGATAGATCAATGGAGGTTTCACTCAACGGAAAAAAAGCATTATGTATTTGCAAAAGAATTAGAGGTATTAAATAGAGCCAGGCAAGTGCCGCCAGAAAATATAGAGGATGGCACGCAACGCTTAGATAAAGAGTAACGAGCAGTCCAGAAAAATGAAGCAGAGGAAAAAGGGTAATTAATCTTCCTAACAAAGTCATTTGAGTCTCCAGGGGGTGAGCCATTGAACCCAGAATGAACCATTAATTGATTCTCCAAACACAGAACATTTCTCTTTGTTTTTATAATAAGTGTTGTGCAGACGATCCCACCAGACAAAATTTGCGCCAAAATTTGTATCATATATTTCGCTGGAGTGATGCCATTCATGATCATGCGGCATGATCAAAAAGGTCCCTAAAGTTTTTTCAACATTACCTGGAAATCTCATTCCTGAATGTCTCCAGAGATCAAGTGCGTTCCCAATTGCAATGGCCATTAAAAATCCAGCAGCGTCGTTCAGTAGATAAATGAAAAAAGAATGAATCCAAAGATAAATAATAAAAAAAGAGGACAAGAAACTATTGCGTGAACTCACCCAAACATCAAGCTTCTTAGCACTGTGGTGGATTCTATGTAAGGGCCAAAATATTTTTTTATGAAGTAATCGGTGATTCCAGTAATACATATAATCGATCAGTACAAATTGCAGAAGAAATGACCATGCCCAGGATAAGTGAAAAATACCTTTGTAATCTGGAATAATCAGCTCAAAACATTTAAAAAGAAAATAGGTCTGAATCAGTGGGAATAAAAAACCCTGTTGAAGAAGTCCCAGTGTATCCAGCAGCCACTCAGAAGCAGCTCTTTGCAAAGCACGTTCTCGGAACCTGAATAGGGTCCACAGACTAATGGACCAGAAAACGCACAAAACTATAAGAAGTTCGAACGTTATATCCAAAACTTTATCCTCGAAGATTTAATCGGAAGCTCCAATGGATTGCGTCCTTCCTGAATTTCTTTTTGTATTGATTCAATGTAAGTATGGATGATATCGCAGGGGGAGTAGGCAAATTGCGGACCAAATTTTTCAATTCCTTTCATTTGATCGCGCAGAATAACGATGTCTTGATCGATGATCGCTTGTCCGTGTTTACGAATAATGGGTCTTGATAGTTTCGTCCAGAATCCATAGTTATAAGTGAGGTCAGTATACACCAAAGTTTTTTTGTCTGTGAGGGGAATGGACTGAGATGTGATAATAAAATGTTTACCATTGCCAAACCAATAGTTCACCGTTGTCACATTAGGCATGTAAAATTCATCGGTATGCTGAATTTCCACTCCTTTGGGATTGAGAAACCAGCTGAAGAGGCCAAAGTTTTTCTTCTCTCCGATATATGTGACTTTTACATGGCCTGGTTTTCTTTCCACCTCTGCTTCAATTGCTTCATTTCCAGGATCACGAAAAATTTTAGGATGAACAAAAGTTGTATGCGGAATATCTACGAAATTTTCAGCGCAGTTTGTGACTGTGTTTTCAAATGTGTTTTGTAGCCTGATGGTCGTGTAACCTTTATCGCCGTAGTGGGGCATACTAAAAGGTTTTGTTTCAAATGCTGGATTGGAGTTTAAGCGGACATAAATGTAGTCGTCCTGTTCGATAACTTCATAAGACTTTGCACACTTCTTCTTAGTAACCATCTGAGGACCTTCAGAAGGTATCGCTGTAACATCTCCTGAGCCCGCATAAACCCAGCCGTGATAGCTACATTGTAATTTTCCGTTTAGAACACGACTTTTAGACAGTTGAACAGTTCTATGCAGACAGCGATCTTCAAGTGCACATGCCCTTCCATTCTCATCGCGAAAAAGTACGATCCAATGATCGAATAATTCGCATGCCTTGAGTTGATCTCTTTTTAGCTCATTTGATTCTGCAAGAATGTACCAGAAGTTTTGGGCCGAAATCATATTTTCTCTTTATCAATTTTAATATTGGTTGTGAGTTTTATCTGGCATGCAAGGCGGAGAGTTTTATCGCCCGGAAACAGGCCTTCTAGGTATTCTGTTTCATCTGCACTTCTTTCATGTAATGGATGCGGATTTTCTTCATGCACACGGATGAGGCATGTTCCGCAAATTCCCGTACGGCAACCGAATAGAATTGGAGAATTCTGAATATTCAATTTCTCAGAGAGCTTCGCGTTTTCGTCAAGCTCGATTGTACTATATTTTGAATCACAAAAAGTTACATTATACTTCATGCGGCGTTGGGCCTGAAGTGCTTGAATGCTTCTTTGTTTGTCCTTAAATGTTTTTCGAGATTGTTTTTCGCCATGATCGCCATGTCTTTGTTCTTTTTATTAACATACTTGAAGTCCGCCAGATAATGCTTGTAACTATCAATAGATTCCTGATGAGTTTTATGTGACAGCAACATTCCTTCTGATTCTTCACAAAAACTTTTTTTAATGGCAATCATAGCTTCATCATGATTCATGTTAAAAACTTTTGAACGGAGAATTTTGTAAATCTGCTGGTAAAGGGCAGGATCATACCAATAAATTCCATTAATCGCAGTTGAGAAATTATAGTGATCGCGCTGACAGCCTTCCAGTGCCATGTTCGCTACAAATGTTTCAAATTTATTTGCAGGTGGAAGAGAGTTAATTACGTTCTGTGAGATTACGCATGAAGTATTAAAGTGAAAACTTTCGTCCATGAAATGATAAAAAGAAATCTTCGATGGAATGGGTGCGTTTTCTTTGTCTGCATGTTCACTAAAATAGCGTGAAAGTTGATGCTGCACTATTTTTCCGTTCAATGTGCGAAGTCCACGCACGGTAAAATACTGGCACCCAATAAAAGCACTATTTGAAGAAAGCATCGAATATGTTCTTAATTGCCATTTTCTTAGCCACTGAGATAGTTCAGATAAATCTGAATACAGCATCGTTTTTACAAATGGTGTACGCATTGGATAAGTGAAAATGCGCTCGCCAAACATTTCCTCTTCGAATTTTTCAGAGACTGTTTTAAAAGCATTGATATGAGCACGTTCCTGTGCGGATTCCAGATCCAGAGTGTCGCAGACAATTCGGAAATCTTCCAGGCCGTACATGGCCGCTGCTGCTGTTTGATTAAAGAAGATTGTCGCGATTTCCGCTGATGTGATCTGAGCGTAATAGGCGACCCAATAGAGCTGATTCAAAACCTTTTTTTGTTCAGGGGTTGAATTATCCCAAAGCCATGTACCGTACATAAGGCTAAATTTTTCAGGATTCCACATCTCACCTTTGCAATCTTCAAGCTTAAAGAGTTTTGCAGAAAGATCCATATTTTCTGTCTGATCTAGTTCTTTACTTTTCTTAAGGGCCATTTCTATGCGTTTGAAAGTTTTTTGATCTTCAAGAAGAGTAGAGTTGTGAGTTTGTAATAAATTTTTATTCATTGATCGTTCCCAGTTTTGTGAACATTTCTGCATCGGCTTCAGATTTTATTAAGCCATTTTTATAACTTTTCCATTTGTTATTTACGTAAGTGATTTCATCATTGTATCGTCCACAAACAAATAAAAGCGCCATCATTGAGCTGAACTGGACGACTTGAAGACTAGATGTGGCCTCTTTTGCATCGACTGTTCCATCGCGGAAAAAATAGTGACCGGCAGTTCCTATCAGTCCTGAAAGAAAAAATCCAATGATCCACCAAGGATTCACAACAATAGCTAGTAAAGGACAAAACCAAAAACATAAGAAACTCACAAAGTGTACGACAACGTTCTTCTTATTCTGGTGGCGTAATACGAACAAGTCCCAATTCACCAACGATGAATAATCTTTTGAAGTTTTCATGCGCCTTTAGAATTCCAGTTTGCTGCAGGTTTTTGAGTTTCGTAATGTTCGATAAAGTCTATGATTGCTTTGTCCGCTTTTATCGGAGTTTTGAAATTGAATTTAATTTTTGAAAAGATAATCGTATCGCCTTTGGCAAAATAATCACCCACGAGTTTGGTGAGATAGAGAATAATCGGATTGATCAATCCGCCCAATTTTCTTTTTTCTGTTACTAATATTGTTTGCCCTTCTGCAAAGCCGTTGGTTGTTGGTTTAAGAGCAAAAATAATATAAAAATGAAGAAAGTCCGGTCCAACCATTACAGACCCGACATGTCCCCACCAATAAGTCATTTCATAAGTAAGTGCATTTTTGTAAAAACGCGAAGCCCACTTCAAAAGAAAATTTTTATGTGGAAGTGGTGTTGTATTTGAAAGCTGAATACATCGAGGAGAGAGGATTTTTGGTTTCATCTCAAGATCAACAACCAGATTGTGAACAGATCTGAAATGCTGAGCATCGATAGCATTAATCATAACAACGTTTGGGTGACAATTTTTTATAAATGTATTTCCAAGATGCCAATCGAGTTCTTTTCCTGCCAGCTCTGGAATGACTGGTACTTCTTCAATTGTTTCCATGGGACCAGTCCAGATCCATACTAGTCCATATTTTTCTGAGTGCTGATATGATTTTAATTTTTGAACATTCTTAACATCATTTTGTGCGGGAATATCAATGCAATCGCCGCGATCATTAAATTTCCAATAGTGAAAGGGACATCGAATATTATTACCTTCAACTGTACCATCGCAAAGATGAGCACCCATATGCGGACAGTGGGCATCCATAACCCGAATAACATTATCCTCTCCACGATACACGACAAAATTCTTGTCGAGCAGTTGAGCTGGTTTTGCTTTTCCCTTTTTTACTTCAGATGATTTAATAAGCCAGAACCAACCTTCTGGCAGAAATTTAGTGTTGGCAAAATTATGGAGCGTTTCATGATATGACATACAATTTCCCCAATATATTATATTGCCCTTTTCATTTTTATGTCTAATTATTTTATATGACCAGAAATGTCCCACCACTCTCAAAAACAGAGGGAAACGAGAATTTTCTCACTCGCTTTTTTCATCGGATTTTATCGTTTTGTTACCACTATCCAAGAACAAACGTTATCCTGTTTGTCTCCCTATTGGGCCTTTCATTCTATGGAATAAGCAAAATTCAGCTTGAACTCGATATTTATGACGTTAAAGATGTGAACTTTAGCTCGAGTTCAAATTGGTTCACTTTAAGATCTGAGTTTAAAGACCCTAATTCGCTCTACTTTATCTGGACGCCATCTGATCGTTCAAACACTAAAGCTCATTGTGAATGGCAGAATGTTCTGCAGAAAACGCTCAATGAAGAAATGTTAATTACTCGGATATTTCACGTTTATGGTTTAAGAGCTCCTCATAATGAAGAAGGAGATCTGCTTTATCGGAAAATACTCCCTGATCCATGTGATCATAATTGGTCAGATGAAACGCTCCAACGAATCAGTTTCTCTTACTGGCGGCCAGTGATTGTAGACAAAAATCAAAAAAGTTTTATCACAGAAGTAAGTTTCGAAGGTGACATTGAAAATGATGAAGTCGTAGACATTAAAGAAATTGAAAGAATTTCTCAAACGTTGATGAAAGAAAATAAACGCATCGATCCAGCTGGTGAAATTCGTTATCTCGGACCGCTAAGTTATCGTCTTGAATTCAAAAAAATTCTGGCAAAAGATGGTCTCTTGAATATCGGCCTTCTCGTTTTCATTATTGCTTTCTTCAGGGCATTTCTTGGGACATGGAGCAGTGGTCTTGTGTACAGTCTGGCCACTGTGCTGACAATGATACTTACTGTTGGACTATGCTCATTAATGGGCCATCCTCTTGATATCCTCAGCAACAATCTCATCTTAATGACTGCAATTGCTGGAACGGCAGATTTTCTTTTTCTAACTCTGTCCTTCAAAAAAAATCCCGGAAGATCAGGATTTTATAAAATCATTACACCTGCTTTTTTTACGACGTTTACAACGATGGTGGGTTTTTTATCACTTTATACTTCTGATCTTGTCCTCATCCGCCGCTTTGGAATCACAGCTGCTATTGGAGCTTTCTTCGAATGGGCCGTACTCTTCATGCTTTTTCCTTCTCTCCGTGCAATTTTCAAAATGGAAAAAACCTGGATCAACGAAGAGAAAGCCTTCAAGATCACTACTTTAAAAAAGCTTCTCGAGTACACTCCTACTAAAAAAGTGACATATCTTTTTTTAACAATGGCAAGTCTGGCCTTTGTCTCATGGCCTTATCTCAATTATGCCGATGCCCCCAAAAACAATTTTCCAGAAAAGCATATCCTTCGCAGGACGATAGAATCATTTACCCAGCAGTTTGGATGGGAAGGAAACATTTCACTACTTTTTCATAAAAATGTTTCTCTGGAAGAACGTGAAAAAATCCTCAACAAGCTGAAAAGTGATCCACTTGTATTTTACATTGAAGATAAAAAGTTATTGCTGGAAACATGGACGAAAGAATTCGAAGCAAAAGAAAGAAAAGAACTAATCACAAGAGACTTTGAGTCTTCGGCCCTGAACAAACGTTTTGAATCTCACGACTATTATCGATCTATTCTATATTTAAAAAAAATCCACACAAATGAACTGGAATTTTTTCAGAAATCAGTGGAGAAAATTTGCGGTGATAAATGCTTTTTGTCCGGACAGGTTTTGGTTTATTTAGAGCTCAACAAGAGGGTAAGTTACACTATGCTTGAAAGTTTTCTCACAAGCATTTTCCTTGTCTTGATCGTTTTGTTCACGCTCATGAAAATCCTAAAGGTGAAGGGAGCCAGATTTATAGAAATCGTGCTTTCAAGTCTTGTTGGTCCGCTGTTTATGTTAACCGTGATGGTTGTTCTGCAAGTTCCGGTGAACATTGTTACTTCAATTTTTTTTGCTGCCATGGTCGGATTAACTGGCGACAATGCCATTCAATATCTCTTTGCTGGTGTAGGACGCACTCTTGACGAAGGTATTGATGAAAGAGGAGATGGAAGTTTAATATTCGCCATTTTATTGGTAACAGGAAGTCTCTTTTTCATTGGGCAAACACTTATTCCGCTCAAATGGCTTGGATTCCTCCTTTCATTAGGATTTCTCATTAATTTTGTGGGAGATTACTGGATTCTTAAAGGCCTGAAGGAGCAAAAAAAAAGCGGCACTTGAGTGCCGCTTTGAGAACTTGAAAAATCATCTAACGAAAATTGCCGGAAGATTCATAACCATTGTTGTGCCTAAGCTATATCGCATAATACGTCTTGCTTCGGCCATGTAATTGACGCTCTGGCCTTTTGCACTTGGAATATAATTTTTCCAGACGTCGTTGTTCCAGCCAATTGAGCGGCCTTTATAGTAATTGCGCACTTTAAGTGTTTCTCCCATTTTGTTTTTCAGGATTTTTTCGTTTTCACCCACTTCAAATTTATTTGCCATTAAATCGCCTAAATTTTTTGGAGGATTAATGTAGAAAGCAGGGAGATTGACTGTTACTGATTTGCCAGAAACAGGATCTCTGACTTCAGTTACACCTTTAACAACGGCAAGCATGTTTTTAACACCTTTATCGAGGTGAGTTTTTGATTCAAGTGAGAAATCGATTGGATTAAGTCCCATGGCCGGATTTGCATCTTTCCCCTGAAGGTATTGGTAAGCTCCATCAACATAGAAGACATAATTCACAAGAGCAGTGTAGGCCTGTTTCATAAGGTTAGCACCATATGAAGGATTGCCCTGCAGTGATCTAAGAGTTAAAAAATTTTTCTTCATAATTGCTTCGCGGAGGACACCGATTCTTTCTTCATCAGTGAGTCCAAGATCTTCTTTTTCTTTTCCA
>CAMLRB010000013.1 GCA_946482295.1 uncultured Bacteriovorax sp.
GAAAAAACATATCTTGATGTTGATCTATTTTTAGAAAAAAGATCGGCCACACTATATCAAAAATGGGGATTAATGGGACTTATTGGATTAGTGATTGCTTTACTGGCTTTCGACTTACCCTTTCAACGAAAACCCTTCCTTCAACAAATCATGCAAACGGATGAAGCCTAAAAATTGATTATTCTCAATCACTGGCAACACTTGCAATGAACGAGTTTTTGATTCCATGAGCTCTAAAGCTTCATATGCGAGCTGATCTGGCCCCACAGTAATGGGTTTTGTATTCATAATATCTTTGATTTTTGTTTTGAGCCCTTCGTTTTCACGAGTGAAAGTTCTTCTGATATCGCCTTCAACGAGGATTCCTTTAAACGTTCCATTATCGATGACCGCACATCCGCCTACTGGAATTTTAGTCATGAGAAGAATCACATCTTGAAGAGTCTGATCGCTACTTACAACGGGGCAATTCTCAACTTTGATCGTGAGGTCTTTCACTTTCATTCGCAGAGATTTACCCAAAATACCACCTGGATGGTTTACAGCGAAACCTTCTTTCGAAAGTCCAACATAGGCTTCATACATAACGGCCATGGCGTCACCCATCGCTAGAGCTAAAGTCGAACTTGTCGTTGGCGCCTGGTTGTTAATACAAGCTTCTTTCTCCACAGAGCAATCAAAGAAAATATCACATTCTTTAGCAATGGGAGATTGAGCATTTCCAACAAGTGCAATTCTACGTGAGCGTGGAATTCTCAGGAATGGAAAGATTTTAATGATTTCTTCAGCCGTACCAGACTTACTTAAAAAAACGATAGCATCATTTTCACCAACTCTTCCCAGATCACCATGTAAAGCTTCAGTAGGATGAAGGAAAAAAGAAGGCAAACCTAAAGAGGTAAATGTCGAAGCACACTTCTGAGCTATAATGCCAGACTTCCCAACTCCACAAAAAATGATAGAAGACCCCATCTCGCGAAGTTGATCGAATAAACTTTTAAGCTTTTCTACATCGCTCGTATGAGTTTTTTCCAACTTTTCAGCAGCACTAAGTAGCGATTGGGCCTCTAATCTTAGAACATCTGCCATGGTTTTAGTGTGGGTCATAGGTTCCTTTTTCAAATACTTTGTCTTCTTTTTATAAATCGTTACAATATAGCTAAGATGATAAAAAGTTTTTCTCAACTTATAAAGAAAAGTTTCAGAAAGTGCATGGCACAACTCATTGTAGTTACCGCCGTTCTCGTCACTATTTCTGGCTGTTCTTCCTATGAAAATTATAGACATGTGACCGAAGACCTTGAAATTCCCAGTCAGGTCTATCGCTTCGATTACAACAAAGTCTGGATCGAACTTCTTAAAATTACCAACAAATATCCTCGAGAAGTCTTTGTCCAAGATGCCGGGATTATCAAAACACGATGGATCGATAACACTTTAGAACTTAACTTTGCTGATTCCTTTGGATCAAACGATGCTGTGAAATCAGCGGAATTCAAACTCATCATTAATGCCGTCAAAGGCTATCGTGGAAATAAAGAAGTGACCAAAGTTACAGTTTTCAAACGTCAACGAATTGAACAGGATTTCCTTCAAGGATGGAAAGTCATTCGAAGCGATGGCATTCTCGAAAAATCTATTCTTTATCGTCTAGAGCGAGCACTTGAAATCGAATCTAAACTTCAAGAAATCGAAGATAAAAAGACGAAAGAAGCTGAAAAGAACTTTTAAGTTTTAAAGCTGCCAGCTATTCAATCGTCGTATTAAGCGCTTGTCTCTGCCAGAATATTCTCTTTGCGCGAGTATCACCTTTTGGTGCACTTACACCTGTAATTTTCACTAGACTGCTTTCAATTTCAGGAAAGATATCGTTGTAGCGATCTTTTTGAATCATTTTGATGAGAGGAAGCTTAGCTTTTTCAAATTTCAAATCACCTACTGTCGTAATGACATTTTTAATGATGTTGCTTCTTTTTGCTTTAAGCGCCTTTCCATTCATCGTTGGTTGATAATAATTTTTCTTATCATATAACATGGCCCAAACTTGAGGAGCACTTTCGGCCAAACGTAGCTGGCGAATGTTATCTAACGCTTGAGAGCGAACAAGAAAAGAATCATCGTTAAGAAGTTTAGCATAATGAGAGCTATAGTTTTTCTGTTTTAGCGCAAGCATTGTCTTCAAACTTGCCATTCTCAATACCCAATGAGGGTGTTGAAGAAACTTCGCAAGAAACGGAGCTGACTTTTCTCCCATTATCTGGCCTAAAAGAAAAGTAGCGACCCAGCGATTCTTGTCCGGATATTTTCCATTTTTCATAACTTCAATTAAGGCCTCAACTGACTGTCCACCGTACTTCAATGTTTCCATTTTTAGTTGAGCAAGTTGAGTTTTGTCTGAATAGTTTTCAGAATAACGTTTGAGGAGAGAATTTTTAACATCAACATTGTTGATAGCAGCACTCGCCTGAACGGCAAAAGTGAGGCATAACCCTAGGCTTAAAACAACCGCTGATCTCTTCATATTCTCTACCTTGTTATTAAAATTAGCCGAGCATTTTTTCGAATTCTGAAAGTAACTCTTCTGCTGATTTTTGTTCGCCTTCTTCAGCGGGGACATCATCTACAGGAACTTCAACCGGTGCGGCCTTTGAAGCTGGTTTGCTCTCAGCAATTGCCTTAGCCATTTCTGCTTCAAGGTCGAGTTCTTCTTCTGCAGCAGGAGATGGTGCAACAACTGGGGCGGCGACGGCAGGAGCTGCAGCTGCGCCTTTTCTCAGCGCCATTAATTCAGCTTTAAGCTGATCATTTTCTTGTTGAAGACGTTTTAAGTTAGCAAGATCTTCTTCGATAATTTCGTATTCTTTTAATCTTTCACGAAGCTCATTTCTGTCATTCGTAACCGAAGTAAGTTCTTTTTGAAGATTGGCGTCTCCACCACTAGAGGCGCGAGCCTCTGCCAATTGATTTTCAGTTTCTTTTAATCTCTGCTGAAGTGTTGCAAGATCTTTTTTAAGCAGTTCTGTCTCGGCTCCCATTCCTTTGCCGGCGGATAACTCTTGCAAACGTTTTTCAAGATCAGCAATTTGCTTTTGACTGTCTTTTAGTTTTTGAGAAAGTGATGCAATCTCTGCATTCTTTTGTGTGATTTCTTCACTACCCGATCCAATGCCTATATTCATCGACGATGGTAGATCTCCAACTGGAACGACAGAAGGAATACCATTTCCAATATCCAGTCCGCCGCCTCGGAACAAACTTGATTTCAGTGAATTTGAATTTTGAATAATTGAATCTAAATAATTCTTAACAACAGATGCAGGAATTTCATGCGACAGCTGGTGGAATTTTTTACGATTATAAAACCAATAAATAACAATCGCCACCATCGTTACTAATAAAAGCAGACTGAAGACAGTGATTGTTTCATCATTAAATTTTGTGAGTATTAAACGTAATGTTTCCTGCACGGTCCCTTCCTAGGATTTATGAGATTCAAGTGGTAAGAAAATTATAATCTGTTACCAAATAAAGACAAGATCTCAGTGTGAAGCGTACCTCTTGCAGCGAGGATAGTTTCTTGGAAGGGATGAAATTTCTGACCTTGATAATCAGTTACTTTCACTCCTGCCTCCTGACAAATAAGTCCTGCAGCCGAGACATCCCAGGCAGCAAGCCCACGTTCCCAGAAACAATCGAAGACACCTTTTGAAACATAACAAAGATCTAGGGCCGCACTTCCCATTCTGCGAATACCGCGACTCTTCCCTACCATCATTTTAAAAAGCGCGAACTCCTGATCAAATACTTCGCCTTTTTCCGTTGTGAAGCCGGTAACAAGTAATGAATCTTTGAGTTTCTTTTTAGTTTGCTTAGTGGAAATTTTTTTCGGTAAAGAACGCTTCTTAAAGTTGTTCGTGTAGTTGACTATTCTCGTACCTTTGCCTTTTTGTGCTAGAAAACATTCTCCAGTTGGTGGTCTCATTACAATACCAACTACTGGTTCCCCGTAATGGGCCAACGAGATACAGACTCCAAAATAATCAAGTCCATTTAAATAATTGTTAGTTCCGTCAAGAGGATCAATGATCCACACCCATTCTTTTTCTTTTAAAAAATTATATCGAGACATCTCACCTTGAAATTCTTTGTAGGCACTTTCTTCGGCGAGAATAAAATGCTGAGGATATTTTTTTTTGATTCCATCTATGATTAGTTTTTCTGATTCTGTATCTGCATTAGAGGCAATACCTTGGGCAATTTTAGTTGTGATTTTTAAGCTTGAAATTTTTTTCTGTTTCTTCAAAAGAAAAATCGATGCTTTAATCGCCAGGTCTTCAGCCAACTCCATGGCCTCTTGAAGTTTAACTTTCTGTTCAATAGTTTTTTTCATTAAAGATATTCGCTTTCTTCATCAATTGAATCATCACCATCATTGGGATGATTTTTATTATCTTGTTCTGTTTGACTTTTTTCGTCTTTCGCCGGAACTGCGTAACTTTCTTTAAACCAGTGGCCAAGATCAATTAGACGACATTTTTCACAGCAAAAAGGTCTAAATTCTGACCCATAATAATTGAATTCTTTCTCACAAGTGGGACACTTCACATTTAATACTTTATTCATATCTTTCGCCATATCTTCCAAAGCCTCTAAGAACTTCATCGAAAAGAGTGTGCTCTTTATTTTTATTGTCGTAATGATCTAAATATCTAACACCTGAAACGGCATTTGTTAGCCAAATCTCAGAAGACTCAAGCACTTCTTGTTCAACGACATTTCTCTCTTCAATATCGTAATGGTTTTTCCTTAAAAATTCTATAAGCATTAAACGAGTAACACCACTTAGAACTTTCGAACTAGGAACTGGAGTTATGATTTTTCTTCCAGACACTACGATAAAAACATTGGACGTAGAGGCTTCACAAAGAAAGTTATTCTCATCATAGAAGAGAATATCTTCTGATTGCATCGTGCTCGCAATTCTTAGTTCAGCTTCAGCAATTAAATACGCTGGAGATTTAACATAGGGAGGCAACATCGTCTCAGTCTTTATCGATATTGCTCTTTGGGCCCTGAGGCTGATCGGCTTTGGACGGTGTTCATCGCTAGAAAAAACCAAATTATCATCAAACACCATGATTCGAAAATAGCGATGAGGAACGAAATGTCTAGCCATTAAAGTTCGTATTTCATCGCGCTCTTCTATCCAATTGTTCTTAGGAAATAACCAATGAGCTCCATTGAGCAATCGATCTAAGTGGCTATCGAGAAAAACCATTTTACAGTCATCGGAAATGAATGACGTAAAAGTTTGAAGTCCTCGATTTAAACTTGGTTGTTGATAATAATGACTCTCGGGTGGCAGGATTATTTTCACTGAGCACTAGCCTCTTGTATGGTTTAAGTGTAACTTTATCTCAGAACCAATAGGAAGGAAATGCGAGATGTCCGAGCTTAAAGCGGTCACAATAATTGGATTTGGATCACAGGCAAAAGCTTGGGCGCTTAATTTGCGCGATTCTGGAATTGCAGTGTCTATTGCCCTCCGAAAGGGAAGCACAAACCTCCCAAACGCCCAAAATTTAGGTTTTAAAACGATTCTTGCTGAGAGCAATGAACTTAAAAATTCAACTCTCTTGGTCATGCTCATTCCCGATGATCAACACTCCACATTTTTAAGTCAGAATCAAAATTTCCTGCCAAGCAGTGCACACATCGTTTACGCACATGGTTTCAGTTTGAGCAAACACTCTCTGGAAAAATATTACCCTCAATTTAAACATTCACTTCTTGCTCCTAAGGCCATTGCTAGCGAAGTCCGTTTTCAATATGAAGTAAAGGGTAAAATCGGCGCTGCTTATCATTGTGATTCGACATTGATTGACGAAATAAATTCATTGGCAAAAGCAGCAGGAATCACTGCTCTATACAAAAGTACGCCCTTAGAAGAATGCCAAGCCGATCTCTTTTCGGAACAATCACTTCTTTGTTCAATACTTCCCTATGTGGCTCTGGAGTCATTTAATACTTTAAGAAAAAATAATATTTCATCGGAAGTTGCCTTCATGGAATGCTTTTTAGAGTTGAAATCAATATCACATGCTCTCGTCACACTTGGACCAGAAGCTTTTTTCAAATTGATTTCACCAAATGCATTGATTGGCTCACAAAAAGGAAGACAACTCTTAATCAATGATCAGTTCAAAAAAAGTCTTGATGAACTTTTCAATGATGTAAAATCTGGAAAGTTTTTTACAGAAGTTGAAAGAGATGCTGATCAGCTAAGAAAAGTTGTTATTCAAGAATGGGATAAAGAAGAACTAACCCATCTCTATAAAAAATTAAAAGCAGAATTGATACCCAATTAAGGTTTAAATATGGAAAAGAAAAAATTAGACACACGAAAGATCAGGGCCTTCAAAAAGAAAGCAGCAAAAAAAGGACTTCAAGTTCTCACTTGTTATGACTTTCAAACGGCTCAACTTCTTAACGAAACTTCTCTTGACATGATTTTAGTCGGAGACAGCGTTGGAAACGTTATTTTAGGATACGATCACACGATTCAAGTTGACCTTGAAACAATGGTTGTCTTTTCAAAAGCTGTAAAGAAAGGTGCACCTGATACTTTTGTCATCGCTGATCTTCCTTTCGGAACATATGCTTCACTTGAAATGGGTCTCCAAAATTCAATTAAGCTTTTTCAACAATCAGGTGTAGAAGCCCTTAAATTAGAAGGCGCCTATCCTTTTGAATGCCAATTGATTGAAAGACTCACGCAAATTGGAATTCCTGTAATGGGTCACATTGGTCTCACGCCACAATCAGTTCATGAGCAAGGTGGCTACTACACTCACGGAAAGGATACTGCTTCGAAAGCTCGTCTTCTAAAAGAAGCAAAGGCCCTTGAAGCTGCAGGCTGTTTTGCCATCGTTTTAGAATTTGTAGAAGAAAATGTAGCTAAAGAAATAACATCAAAATTAAAAATTCCTACAATTGGTATTGGATCGGGCAAGGATACTGATGGTCAGGTTCTCGTGATAAATGATCTCCTTCATCTCGGAAAAAAAGATCCACCAAAATTCTGTAAACCAATTGGCAACGTTTACGAAATTAAAAAGAAACTTATTAACGACTATTTAAAATGAGATTAGTGACAATCGATAATGGAAACACCAATCCGAACGTGGCCATTCATGCTACTGACGGAAGTCTTTCTGTTATGCCGCTAAAAGATTTTAAACTGGACCCTGATGATGTTTTAATTGCGGCGAGTGTTGGTCAAAAACTAAGTTTGCCAGTCGCTTTCTCAATCGGTGAATATCGTAAAGCTGATCGCTTTTTTGATATGCCAGTTCATTATGCCATGACATTAGGAGAGGATCGCCTCGTTGCCGCCTATCACGCTTTTAAAAAACTTAAAGCAAACGAAAGCGTGTTGGTCATCGATGCTGGAACTTTTATCACCATCGATCTCGTGACAAACAAAGGTTTTATGGGGGGAGCTATTTTTCCGGGCATCTCTCGCTTCTTAGAAACTTACAGTCATAGCGCGCAACTTCCCCATTTTTCAAAAACTGACTTCAGCCACTACTTGAAAACACAAAAAAGTGAAATTCCTCAAGATACGAAAGAAGCGATTCTATTTGCGACTGAAAAATATTTGAAGTCAGTTCTCGAGCAGATGATTGATAAGCACTCTCCTCAACGTCTTCTTCTGACGGGAGGGAGTGCTGATGAATTAGAATTAATTAGTTCAAAAGTTCGTTTTGAGAAGGTTCCTCACTTAATACATTCAGCTTTACGGTTGATACATGATCTTCATCTTGCAACAAAGCCTTAAGTGATTCCGGAATTTCTACTGCACGATACTTCTTTCCATTTGTAGTACGAATCCAGTACCCCATTACTAATTTATCTTCAACAACCATTCGAATTGGTTTCAATGAGATAATATGATCTGTATTAATAAGTAAACTTTCGAAAATGTTGTCTACAGACTGACCATCTTTTGGTGAAACGATTTTAAATTTTTGTAGCGACATGGTCTTCTCCTAAATAGTGAACTTGTCGCTACAGTATAAATGATCTCGCAATTGTTAGGGACGTTCATGAAATCTTTACAAGGCTGAATAGGCGCGGAACCGTAATTTCCAGGCGACGAACAGACTAATACTCATAGGTATAAGAAATCCTACAAATTCTAAAGTTTGAAAAGTATAGGCCCCAAAGAGTGACCCTAGAATAAAAGAAAGAATAATCCCTAACCTACACCAAACTATAAAGAGTTCTTTTTTATCTACCGCATGTCTCATCGTCCATAAGCGGACAAGTCCAATCCCTAAATCTGTTGAGGGCCCGGTAATATGTGTAGTTCTGACAACAGACTTTGAAGCTGACGATATAGTGGCATTTTGAAGGCCACACGTTAAAGCGAGAATAAAGAGAACGACGTAATCTCTGCCGAAATTAAATTCTTCTCCAAAACGGCCGAGCATTCCACTCATCCCCAATAAAGATAAAACTAAAAGATTCAAAATAATGAGTGAGAAAACCAGACTGTATTTAGGAGGCCGGTTTCTCAATCTTTGTCTTTCGATCAACCATGCCGAAATCATAACCCCGATTAAAAAGACAAAAGGTACAAGCAACAATCCTCCGGCCTTTAAGAAGTCGCTTGAAACCGCTTCAGCACCAAAAAGTGTTGCAAATCCAGTGATATGGGAAACAAAACGATGAACGGAAAAATATCCGCCTATATTGAGAATTCCACCTTGGAACCCCAATATAAACCAGACAAACATATTTCGTGGCTCATAAAGAGCATCGTGATCGTTTTGAAACATACTATAATTATTCTCCTGAGCCTTTTAAAAGAAAAGATGAAATTGTATAGTCACGGCATGGAAAACAAAGAATTCAACAGTGATGATTACAATAATCGTTTCGGCGGAATTGCCCGACTCTACGGCATTAGCGGCTTAAAGCGCCTCCTTAACGCAAGAGTCATGGTTATTGGAGTTGGTGGAGTGGGTTCATGGGCAGCAGAGGCACTTGCCCGCTCTGGTATAGGCTCAATAACTCTCGTTGATTTAGATGATGTCTGTATCACCAACACGAATCGCCAATTGCCAGCAATGGATGGTCAATTCGGAAAACTCAAAGTTGATGTGCTCCGTGAACGTATTTTGGCCATCAACCCACAATGCCATGTTATGGCCCATGCAGATTTTTTTACTGAAAAAACGGCCGATGGACTTTTAGACACTCCCGTTGATTTCATTATCGAAGCAATTGATTCTCTCAATAACAAATGTCTTCTCATTTCCAAGTGCCAGGAAAAAAACATTCCAATCATGGTTGTAGGCGGAGCTGCCGGTAAACGCGATCCTTCACAGGTAAAAATCGTCGACCTCGGAGAAACTGTTAAAGATGCCCTTCTCTTTAAACTCAGAAAACAATTGCGCCAGCAACACGCCTTTCCTGGCAGTGGTGTAACATCCATCAAAAAACGTCCTAAGTTCAATATCCCGTGTGTGTTCTCAGCAGAAGACCCAGTCTTTCCGACTGCTGAAGGAGAAACGTGCGCGATCCCTGATCCTGAAACAAACCTCAAGCTTGATTGTGAGTCAGGAATGGGCTCCATTACACATGTTACTGCCACTTATGGAATGCTTGCGGCCGGACATGTGATCAATGCTTTAGCCCGCGCTTAAGTCTCTAAACAAATTGCCGATCAGTCTGGTATGAAAAAACTTTTTCTCATATCCGCCCTATTATGCTCAACTCCAATATGGGCCAAGTGTAACACTGGTGTAATTGGCGTTTATCACCAAACAGGATTTGGCATTTCCATTGGTAGCGGCGGAAGCAAGATGGGATTCTACGACAAGGATACGACAAACGTTCCTCTCTCGATCAACAATGAACTCGCTTGTTACAAACGAACTAGTAAATTCTCTGTTAAGAGCGAAAGTAAAAAAAATGAACAAGAAACAAATAAAATTATTATCACGCCCCTAAAAGTTGAATACGAAAATATTCCAAGTCCACATCATCGGGAATATGTCTTTGTGGAACAGAATGCTAATCCTCTGCTTCGAAAATTTCACACTATTAGTTTTATTTGCACTGGCGAAATTCCACTTTCAGTGGAAGGAAAAAGCGATCACGTTTTAAAAATTATCGCTGAATCAAATAAAGCGGAAGTAAGCATTTCTCATGTTTTCGCTACAGGTGCAGCAGCAGATAATATTCATAAAAACAACGCAAAGAAACTTGTCATGCAAGAAAGCTTCGATTTTTTCAAAAATCTCTATAATACAAAAACATTGAAAGAAGTTGTTACAAATCAAGAATGTTGTCAGGACATTCGTGTGCCAAGCATCCTTAGTCACACTTCCATTTCTGCCTTAACCGATGTCGAAAGAAAAATTGCTTCTGAGTTTACAACATTAGGCTCTGAAGTCCCGAATGGATGTAGCACTGACTTTATAAAAACCATGCAACCATACCTCCTTGAAAATTACGAGCAGAACGAATCATTGAAAGATTATAAGATTCAGAAAAAATGGTTCTCTAATGATCTCGTTCTCGAGTTTTAGCAATGAAACTCCTCCTCATTTTTATTTTGCCTCTTTTTGCCAAAGACCCTGTCTTAAAAAATGGCTACTACCTAACTGACTACAATTTAAAAATTGAATCCGATTGCAATTCACGCATGCCGATTAAAAAAATATCTGCCTTTTATAGCGAAACAATGAAAGAAGGCCGGGCCTGTCTGACAAATCTTTCTTCGCAAGGGGGCATTGGCCCCCAAATCAATTCTTGTTTTGATCAGCTGTTTGCAGACAAAAAAAATCCGCCGAAATTACTATGTGGGGGCTGGCCATTCGGAAAAGAAATCGGCGCAGTTGGTTCTTTTCCAGGTAGCAGTAAACGCCATCCCTATTTATGGCTGGGCCCACGTCTATCAGAACTTGTTCAATCAAATCCCAACGAACTTCGTGCGATAATGTTTCATGAAATGATCCACAATTGCGGCTACCTTCATAGTGAAGGTTTGGAAATTGCTTACACATGTGAAGAGTGTTGTTTTAATAAAAAACTCCCTTTAGATAAAAAAGAAAGTGCTTGTCGCATTTGCGCCGGAAAATACGAAAATGAATTTTCTCTCGACTACCAAAAAGATCTTCTCAAGTGGTCACAAGATTATAAAACCTGGGGGCGTGATATGCGCCGAAGCGTTTTCATGGCCGCCAACAAAAAGGGAAATTTAGAATCCTTTGAACTTCTCATTTCTTTCATCACCTCAGAAGAAAAAGAAAAGTCAGTACTTCGCCCGATCTTTTTAGCGAAATCTGCTCAAAACAAAAAAGAATTGATCTTAGATTTCGAACGCACGTTTCCTTCGTCGCTGGCATCAAATGAAAAACTTCAACAATTGATCGAATGGTTTAAAGTTGCTGCGGAAATCTAATATGTTCTAAAATTATGTCATCAATCTGATTTGCAGTGCCTCCAAAGGAGGTTCGGATGCAAAAAATCAGAAAACATACTCAGCTCTCTCTTTTAAATCCTAAACGTGCCGGGCGTCCCTCTATTCATGATAGAGGTATTAGGCACATTGAACGTGATGAAATCCTACGTCCTACGTCTCTCCATCTCACGATTAAAGTTCGTGAAAATAAGGCGCAAATTAAATCTAAGCAGGTTCTAAGGGCCCTCCATCACGCGATTGTAAGGGCCAGATATAAAGGTTTAAAAATTATCCACTATACGCTCGAGCATAACCATATACACTTGTTAGTTGAAGCCTCAGATAAGCGAACTGTTCACCTTGGGATGCAGGCCTTAGGCATTTCTCTTTCTAAAAGAATTAATAAAATCAAATGTCTAAAAGGTACTGTGTACAAACATCGATATCACTTAAGAAAAATCACATCACCGCGAGAATTAAAAAACGTTCTTCATTATATTTTTAATAATGGAATCCATCATTCGAGAACTCAATCGATTTTAGATCCTTACAATTCCCTTCCCGTTTGTAATCATCTTCATGCGCTCTACGGTCCGCATTCAAGAAAAATTCAGGCAGACATTCAAAACAGTGATTTTCTGAGTCGACTAAAAGATACTTTGATGGATGTTTTGGACGTCGAAAAAATCTTTTTTCGTGATTTAAATTTTATTCGATAATACTTTTTGGATGAATTCTGCTTTCGCTTCTATCTATTATTCGCGATTCAGTCCTGAATTGATCAGTTTATGTTTAAGTTGATTATATTCATCTCGCAACATAATGTTTGCCTTTAAGCGGTCACGAAAGATTAAGTGATTCTTAAATTCATTAGTATCTTTTTCCAGTATGTGCAGATGAATTAAAGCTGTATCACCTTCGTACAAAACACAATACCTTCTTCCGGGAATTCCATATTCACCTTTCCACTCTTATCCGAGGTTTTCCAGTGAAGTCTTCAGTAAATCTGCCTGATTTATTGAAGTAACCTCACTCATTATGTCGAGGATGGGTTTTGCATCGAGGCCTTCTATTGAGGGGAACCAACATGATGCAATTTTAATTGCGGCAGATTTGCCCTGATACGAGAACTCTCATCTATAAAAAGCGGATTTCCATAAGGGATTATGGGTCACTACAACGAGAGATCCTCGAGTAAGTCCCAGAGTTTTAATTGTCATCGAGGCCCGCGCGGAAAGCTTTATAGAGCATAGCTTCTCGCTTTTTTTCTGAAGCATTTTTGATTGAGCCGAAACTCATAACTGTAACAGGGGAAATTCCACAAAATTCAAGCACGGCTTTTTTCATCATGTTCACGGCCGGATGAAAATAAGTCAGGTATAGCCACCACACGGGAGCATCACTTGTAACTATCAGGCGGGCTTTTTTGCCAGAGAGAAGTTTATCCCATGCAGGAGAATTCTCGCGATACTTGAATGCAAATCCAGGTAAGAGAATTCTATCGAGAAAACCTTTTAACAAAGCAGGTACTGAACCCCACCATACTGGAAAAACAATGACAATGTGATTGGCCCATTTGATGAGTCTTTGAGCTTCTACAAGATCTGCCTCTAGAGGCTGAATGACTCTGTAACCATTTTTTAAATTAGGATTAAAAGAAAGATCGTTGATATTGATTCGAGCGACGTCTCCACCTTTTTCGCGGGCGCCTTTTTCATAGTTATCGGCAAGACCTGCACAAAGTGATTTTTTATCCGGGTGTCCTAGTATGATCAACGTGCGCATTATTTGATGGCCTTGTCCCCATGAAGTTTATGTAGAATTTTTTTTGCAATAGATGGCATGACGTATTGATCGATGCGCTCGTTAAGCTGAGCGAGCTCACGAATGAGACTGGAAGAAATAGTTGCAAAGTGAGGTTTTGAAAACATACAAATCGTTTCGATTTCTTTACTGATCCCGCGGTTACCTACTGAGAGTTCAAGCTCCATTTGGTAGTCCGAAGAGTTTCGGAGTCCACGCAGAAGAAACTGCGCTCCTTTTTCTTCTGCAAAACGAACAATAGTTCCGTCGTGGGCACAAATCGTGACGTTTTTTAACTTATAATAATCCACATAGGCTTGCATCATTTCTAGACGTTCATCCAATGTGAACATATACGCCTTTTTAGGATTTGTTGCTGCGACCCAGTACATGCGATCGAAATGAGTGGCGGCCCTCATCATAATATCGGCGTGACCCCACGTTGGAGGATTGGCACTGATGGGATAAACAATAATTTTCTCGCTCATAGAATTCCTTTCGATTTCCCCAGGGAAAACTTGGTACTCTCCTATTATACACTTTATAAAAAGAATTCCTAGTGTTAGACTTTTGACTTCGCCAAATCATGAAACGATTGGTTCATTTACCAAGGAAAAAAGCATGTCTGTATCTTCTGAGAAATCTCAAATTGAGTATGACTTTCACACCATCGAAGCCAAGTGGCAAAAGTATTGGGATGAAAACAAAACGTTTAAGACTAACAACAATGAAACTAACAAACCAAAGTATTACGCCTTGGATATGTTTCCCTTTCCATCAGGCGATGGACTGCACGTAGGTCACCCAGAGGGCTATACAGCGACGGATATTATGTCTCGCTATAAGCGCATGCTTGGGTTCAATGTTCTTCACCCGATGGGTTGGGACTCATTTGGATTACCGGCGGAAAACTATGCGATGAAAACAAACACGCATCCGGATATTACAACGAAAAAAAATATTGCAACTTTCACTCGTCAGTTGAAAGCACTTGGCTTTTCTTACGATTGGGACAGAGAAATTGCAACGTCAAACGTTGATTACTATAAATGGACGCAGTGGATTTTTGTTCAGCTTTACAACAAAGGTCTTGCTTACGAATCAGAAATGAATGTGAATTGGTGTCCTGCCTTAGGCACAGTTCTCGCGAATGAAGAAGTCATCGATGGAAAGTCTGAAGTTGGTGGCCACCCCGTTATTCAGACCAAGATGAAACAATGGGTTTTAAGAATTACAGAATATGCTGAGAGATTATTAAACGACGTAGAAGAGCTTGACTGGCCAGAGTCGATCAAAGAAATGCAACGCAACTGGATTGGAAAATCTGAAGGTGCGACGATCAAATTTAAAATCGACTCATATGAAGTTGAAGTCTTCACAACAAGACCTGACACGCTTTTCGGAGCGACATATATGGTTCTTGCTCCTGAACATACGCTTGTGAACACAATCACGACTGCTGCTCAAAAAGCGGAAGTTGAAAAATATCAGGACGCTTGTAAATTAAAAAATGATCTTGAAAGAACAGAGCTTAACAAAGATAAGTCAGGTGTCTTCACGGGAGCCTATGCAATCAATCCTGCGAACGGACAAAAAGTTCCAGTTTGGATTGCAGACTACGTTCTTGCGACATACGGAACTGGGGCCGTCATGGCCGTTCCAGCTCATGATGAACGCGATCATGAGTTTGCAAAAAAGTTCAGCCTACCAATGGTGAGAGTTATTGAAGGTGGAGAAAAAGAGTTAGATGAAGCTGCTCACACAGGGGACGGCAAACATATCAATTCCGATTTCATTAACGGTTTAAACGTTGCTGACTCGAAGAAGAAAATGATCGAGTGGCTGGAAAGCAAAAATGCAGGAAAAGGTAAAATTAATTACAAACTACGCGATTGGATTTTCTCTCGTCAAAGATATTGGGGAGAACCATTCCCTATTCTAAAATTTGAAGATGGCACAGTTCGCTGCCTCGATGCAGATGAACTTCCATTGCCACTTCCTGATTTAAAAGAATTCAAGCCATCTGGTAACGGTGAGTCTCCACTTGCCAATGCTACAGACTGGTTGTGGATCACAGATCCAAAAACTGGCAAAAAAGCAAAACGCGAAACAAACACAATGCCTAACTGGGCAGGCTCATGTTGGTACTACCTGCGTTTTTGTGATCCAAAAAATGAGAAAGAACCTTGGAATGCTGATATTGAAAAATACTGGATGCCGGTTGATCTTTACATTGGTGGAGCTGAACATGCTGTACTTCACTTATTGTATGCTCGTTTCTGGCATAAGGTTCTTTTCGATTTAGGATTCGTTTCAACGAAAGAACCATTTAAAAAACTTGTTAACCAGGGACTCATTCTTGCGAGCGACGGCGAAAAAATGTCCAAGTCACGCGGGAACGTTGTTAACCCTGACCATGTTGTAAAAGAGTTTGGCGGTGATTCACTTCGCCTTTATGAAATGTTCATGGGTCCACTTGAAAAAGTAAAACCATGGAAAGAAGACGGCGTAAAAGGTGTTTTCAATTTCTTAAACCGCGCTTACCGCTTCTTCGCTGATCCGGCCCACATCACCGATGGTCCCGAGAGCGATGAAACTTTAAAAGCTCTTCACAAAGCGATTAAGAAAGTTACTGAAGATTATGACAATCTTCGTTTCAACACAGCGATTTCTGCGCTGATGATTTTTGTTAACCACTGCTACAAAGCAGGTAAAGTTTCAAATGATACAGCAAAGACTTTCACACTTCTTCTTGCTCCAATGGCTCCGCATATCGCTGAAGAACTTTGGGAATTGTTGGGTGGTAAAAAGACTTTAACTTACGAGACATGGCCCAAATACAATGCTGATTTAGCTAAAGACGACACAATTACTGTGGCCGTTCAAGTAAATGGCAAACTGAGAGCAACTCTTGAAGTTGAACCTACAATTACTCAAGATGAAATTTTAGCGATGGCGAAAGGAGATGAGAACGTTTCGAAATTCCTCGTTGGTTCTATAGTGAAAGAGATTTATGTTCCAGGCAAAATCGTTAACTTTGTTGTGAAAGGATAATATATGACTAACAAATTTTATATAACTACCGCGATCGACTATCCAAATGGAAAACCCCACATGGGTCATGCGCTGGAAAAAATCGCTAGTGATGCCTACGCTCGTTGGTACAAATTCTTAGGTTATGAAACGTACTTCCTTACGGGTACAGATGAGAACGGACAGAAGCTCATTGAATCAGCTAAAGCTGAAGGCAAAGGAACTCAACAATATGTTGATGAAAACTCTGAAAACTTTAGAAAGCTTTGTAAGGATCTCAACGTTTCGAATAATGACTTCATTCGTACAACAGAAAAGCGTCACCATGATGTTTGTAATGAACTTTGGAAAAAGCTAGAAACAAAGGGTGACATTTATTTTGGTGTGTACTCTGGCCAATACTGTCTTGCTTGTGAATCTTTTTATACTGAAACTCAAGCTCCAGATAATATCTGTCCAGCGCACGGAAAACCACTCACGTTGAAAGAAGAAGAAGGTTACTTTTTCAAAATGAGTTCATACCAAGATTGGATCATCTCGCACATTAAAGCGAATCCAACTTTTATAGTGCCTCAATCATCTTACAATGAAATGCTTTCACGGATTGAAGGTGACAAATTGAGAGACCTTCCGATTTCTCGTCCGAATGAAGGATGGGGAATTCCCGTTCCAGGCAATGCGAAGTTTGTTATGTATACGTGGTTTGATGCTCTCATTAACTACTACGCAGGTGTTGCTCACACTGATAAAGAAAAATTCTGGCCAGCTTCAATGCACGTGATTGGAAAAGACATTGCCTGGTTCCACACGATCATTTGGCCAATCATGCTTAAAGCAGCTGACGTTGCTCTTCCAAAACAAGTTTATGTTCATGGAATGATTCTCGCTGAAGATGGTAAAAAAATGAGTAAGTCTCTGGGTAACGTTGTTGATCCAAACGACATGCTCGCCAAATATCCAGTCGATACATTCCGCTATTATCTTCTGCGCGCAATTCCTGCTCAGAGTGATGGACGTTTTTCTGAAAAAGAATTGATCGAAAAACACAATGCTGAACTGGGTAACAGTTACGGAAACCTCATCATGCGTGTTCTTAAACTTTATCTTAAAGACAACGCTCCAACGTTAGATGGAAAAGGAGTAACAAGAGAAGTGAACTTCGATGAGACGTTTGCAAAGATGAAGGAGTTCATGGATCGTCGCGAGCACAACAAGGCCCTAGAGGCGTTGTGGGAAGGCGTAAATAGTATGAACCAATACGTGAATACAAAAGAGCCTTGGAAACTAAAAGAAGACAAAGTTGCGCTTAAGCAGGTTGTATACAACTGTGTGCACTCGATTCACGCGCTCTCAGTTCTCCTCTCTCCTTTCTTGCCTGAGACGGCAGAAAAGGCCTTACAACCGCTAGGTGTTCCTCTCACAAACTTTGAGAGCATCAAGTTTGGGGAGACGGTTTATGAACTTTCGGAGCCAGTGGCGTTGTTTCCGAAAATAGATCTTCCAAAGTAGCTGAAGTCACAGACCTATCAAAATAAGGTGATCTGCCTAAGTTAAAACTATGACTTAGGCAGAAAACGCCCACAAAAAGACCCAAAAAAAATTCTTAAAAATTCATTTTTTAGTTAGTTACAGGATTTATTGACGGCCATTTTGAGTGGCCTTAACCTGTTAATATCAAAACAAATTCGCACCACGAACTGAGATTCATCAGCAAAAATGCCGATACCGTATTAAACTTAAACTCACAGCAAGTTTTAACAACGGTGAAGCGCATGGACGAAGAACAATTAGCATTGGTAGAAGAAGGGTTGAACCTCCTCATTCAAAGATATAAGAGGAATGAAAAACCTGGTGATCTACAAAAAATGCAGGCAGCAATGGATGCCAAAGTTGCGATTCGAAAAGTAATGCTTTCCGTGGCCATCAAAGGTGATATCAAAGACATCGTGCCTATCATCGAAAGGGGGAAAGGGGCCGGATGGGAAGTCACCGATTTCGAAAACAAGATCGTTCGTTACCACGCTTAATTCCTTGTCCTTATTTTCATTTTAAACAATAATAGCCAGCAAATCGCAGCTCAGACTGGAGGCTATTTATGTTTGAACAGATTACTGAAGATATTAAGAAAGCAATGTTTGCTAAGGACAAAGACCGTCTAGATGCTCTTCGCTACTTCAAGGCGATGCTTATTGAAAATAAAACATCTAAGGCACCTATGCCCGAAATGGATGTTCTTATTAAGCATGTAAAGAAACTGAAGGATTCACTGGAAAATTTTCCTGAAGGAAATGAAATTCGTAAAAAGACCGAAGTGGAAATTAGCGTTCTTTCTGAATACATGCCTAAGCAGATTAGTCCTGAAGAAGTGAAAGCCATGATTGCGTCTATCATTGCTGCCAATCCAGGTGTCAACGCCGGATTAGTGATGAAGGAATTAAGCCCTAAAATCAAAGGCCAGTTTGATAGCAAACTTGCCAACGAATTAGTGAAAGCGGCGCTTAGTTAATTGAAATTAAAATTTGCAGTTAATCGATGCAGGAAAATGATCGCTGATTATTTCCTGCATGTAGCGGTTGTAATAAGGATTAGTGAGCTGACGTAAGAACACTCTTCTTCTCATACCATCAAGTTTTTCTGGTATCTGAAAATCGTCTTTTACAATCACATTTTTTTTAATGGTATAAGTTTGGTTAAGTCGCTTTTCAAAAGCGCTTACCAACTTGTCCATTTTACTTTGCCCTGCTGGAGTTAATGGATATTCAAGCTCTATTGTTGATGGATCATCAGTAGGAGGAATATCTCCTTCTAAAACTGGTTGATCTCTACGTGTTTGAAACTGAATAATAGGAAAATCATTCAAGCCAAGAAATTCTTTATTTCTAAAACCAACAATTTCTTCACGAATGATGTATCGGCTTTCAACTTCTTTCATAATCGGTGATTTGAAATAATTGTAAACTTCCCCAACTGCGCATCCTGGAAATGATTTTGGATTGAAAATAAAGTGATCGTAATCGTTAGCAGCGCCGCCTGTCTCATTACCATTGGAAAGATAGCGAGATGGTGACACAGTTGATGGTTCAGTAATAAAGAGTTCTGCACCTGGAAATGCTGAAAGGATCTGCGGCCAGAAAGCATTGTTTGAAACTAGATTCGTGTCAGAGAGGAACATTACCTTTTCGTCTTTGTACTTCGCTTTGAAACGATTCATAAAATCGAGTGTATTTTTAACTTCGGCATAACGAGCGAAGTTCACACCATTAATACCAGTGCCTAAATCTTTGTATGTTTCTACACCAAATGTTTTTTTCATCAGGTCTTTTTCCGCATCTTCGTCACCTGAGTAAGTGAATACAACATGGGAAGTGATGAGATTGATTTTTTGAGCGCCTGTTTTAAATGAAACCATGAAAGGTCTGCGAGCAAAATGCTGAACGAGATCTTTGCCCATGAAACTTTTTGTTAAATCTATGAAACAAGCAACCGGTGTTCCCGAAAGTTCATCCATGTATTCTTTGCAATGTGGATTTTGCGCTAGTGAAACATTATCTGCACGGTAATAAAAACCAACCATCTCTTCAACTGAACCAATGAGAGCTGAATCCCCTCTTGGTGCGAGAACAAGGGCCCAACTAGGGTCAAGTTTTTTCAACTCGAATAAAATTTTTAAATAACCTGGTGGACGATAGAGCGTTTCAGCTTTTTGAACAGTACTTAGAATTTCTTCGATTTGAGCATTAAGAATGTTTACTTCTTTCTTGTCAGTCGTTTTGTTTTTTTGGTCTCTCAAATCACCGACCATCTTCGGAGCTGAATGTAGGTATGTAAGAACCGCTTTGTTATTGATCTCATCTCTTCCTACTGTTGCAAGAAGCTCAAGACCTGAAATGATATCATAACGATTCATGATTTTTGCAACAAGAGCATAATCTTTGAACATCGTTTTTGATGTACCTGGGTGAAGAAGATTGTAGTTGGCAATTTTGAATGTGGATGTTGTTTTGGAAGTTACTGATGTTGGACCGTAATGTTGATAGTTCGAATAACAATCAACCTTAAATTCTTTTTTAATCACGAGCGCACTTATAGTCTGACATCGCTCGATCGACTCAGCTATTTTTGATTCATCATCTTCCAATGATTTTGCTAAATTTTCTTGGGCCTTCACATTCCAGCTTGAACACAAGATGAATGAAAGCAAGATGATAAACTTCAATTAATCTCCAAGAATAATGATCAACTAATTACGGGCATAAGTTTACCTTTTTAAAGGACCCTTCATCAAACTCAAAACAGGACTAAACAAGAACACAAGTCCTTGAATATCTGTCCCTGACAGAAAAAAAAAGAAAGCATGAAAATATGACACACCTAAAGAATTTATGGAATTAGCCGAAAAGAACACAGTGTACGAGTAAGCCTAACGTGAGGAATGACTTATGTTGAAGTATTTATTGATTTTTACATTGGCCCTGAATGTCTCTTATGCATCAGGAGTTAAATTGGTGGACTACCTTGTGAGTAGCTCAGGGATTACAGAAATCCTCGCAAAACATGGAATTAAAGGAAATGATGCTAAACAAGTTCAAAGCTATGTGGCCTCATCACTTGCAGCTCTTGGAAATAAGAGTTCATTGACGAAGCAGGAATTAGCAGAGGTTCTAGTTAAGCTTCCTGTGGCCGGTGCTGATGCTAACGTCAGAAAAGGTCTTCAAATGCTTTTAGATACTCCAGCTGATCAGATTAAAAAACAAGATGTAGTTAATGCCATCAACAACATTATCTACCTGGCCAACCGTCACAGATCAGTAATCATCACTTGTTCTGAATGTGTGAATGAAAATCTTTCTAAAGCTGGTTTTAAATTTACAGTTGAGACAGTGAAGAATGCTTCTTCTACAAAACTTCTTAAAGATGTTATTCCAAACAATCCAGCACAACTTAACACTTTCATTTCAACTCGTATGAAAAAAGCTGGCATGGGTGACTACTCAAAAGTAACTCCTGATTTAGTAGCACCAGAAGATGAAAAATCTCTTGCTCTTTTCTTAGGTCTTGCAGAGAGTGGATCTGCAGAACAAAAAGCGCTTATCGCTTCAATCAAAAAACTTTCAACTAAAAATGGTAAGACAAACATCATCGATCCAAAAAACCCACACAAGTTTTGGAAGATTGTTGCTGACGATATGTCACCACAAGACATGGCAGGATGGACAAAAACTCTAGATGAAGTTTCTGCTCGCGCAGCTAAAGACAATGTAAGCGCAGAAGAAGCATTCTACCGTACTCTTAAAGATAAAGCTCAAGGAAACGAATACCTAACTAAGCAGTATGAAACTCTGAAAGCTAAAAAGTGTTTCTTTAAGTAAGCTAAGACATAATACTTAAAAAAAGAAGGCCCCAGAAATGGGGCCTTTTTTATTTTAAAGATAGTTATCAATCCAGGTTTCAAACACTGTCACCTGCTCTGTCGTTAAAGGCGATTGCGGATCTGGCGGCATATCTCCACCGTAGTTTTTTAAACTGCGAACGAGTTCTGAGTTTGCTGCACTTCCCTTAACGATGAGCCCAGCAGATTCCCATTGGGCAGACGTCGTGTATGAGGTCCAACCTGAATGGCATTGAAAACATTTCGATTGAAGTATTGTATAAACAGCAGCAAGCCTAACTCCATCTGGCGTAGAAGTATCAATAGAGCCATTGGAACTATATTGTCCTTCGTCTCCCGAATTGCTGTTGTAATCCTGACCGCAGGAGATTAGAAATAAACTAAGAAAAATGAAAAAAGTTTTTTTCATTAAACATCAATAGTGGCAATGACTTCAACAGAATCATCAACACCGATCTCCATATATTTTGCTTCTTTTAATTTAAACTCAGAAGGTTTCACATTGAATCGTGCTTCTAGTTTATTTGGCGAAACTGTTTTATAAGTGAAGTTTACTGATTTTTTTACATCGTTAATTGAAAGCGTTCCCGAACCTTTTCCACCAGCAGCAGCAATTTGAGTCATAGTAATCTTGGGGAATTTTTCAGCATTAAGGTGTTTGTGAAAGTGTGTATCTCTGAGATCAATTCCCGTTTTGAGTTCTTCTACTTTGATCCACAGTTGGTCTGCCGTAAAAGAATCTCCTGCTTTTTTTACTTCGCCTTTCAGTTTTGCTGATTTCGCTTCGAAACTACCTGCTGGAGATAAACTCATTTTGACCATTATTTCATGAGCATTAATTACTCCTGAAATAAGTAGCGCGGACATGCAAAGAATACTTTTCATATAATTCTCCTAAAATTCATAGAGAGCTCCAATTGACCAATGACTTCCGGGGTTGGGAAAAATTTTTCCGAGTCTTGTTCTAACGGAGACATTTTTTACTTTAAATTTGGTTTGAAGAAAATAACCAACTCCTACTGTCTTATCTCTTTCAAAACGATAGGGTTGATTTTCAGGAAGCGTCCAATCACCAGTGCGGTACATAATGGGAAGTTGAAATCCGACTAGTACATTTTCAGAGAAAGATTTAAAATACATTCCGGGACCAGCAATAATTCCTTTCACAGGAACTTTAGATTGTTGATAAGTAATTGCTTGCGATTCAGAGCTGATGGTTGATTTCGCCATCGCAAAACAACCTTCTGCATTGAACTCATACTTCACGTTTTGCCAATTTCTTCCCGCTCCAACACACGCTCCTAGATTTGTACTAAGAAGATTGTGTTTTACAGAAGTTGTTGTATTAACGAGGTGAACATGGTCTTGCCAACTAACAACGTCCCACATGGCATACCAATGTGGCTTGAAAACTAAATTTTCTTCGAAAACTATTTTTTCTTTTAACTGGTCATCAAGTAGTTTTAATTCACCTTCATCAACTTTAACTTTGCGGGCAAGTCCAATGAATCCTTCGGCATTTTTTTTGTAACGGGCCCTTTCCGCATCGCCTGTATAAGCATGGCTTTTGATAAAAAGCTGAGTATTGAGAAAAGCAAGTTTATAGTAATAAAGGGGAAGTTTTGCAGTATCCACCTCTACTGGTGAAGTAGAACTAATAACTTTATCATGAGCTGGTTTATTAAATTGAATAATGAGTTTACGGTAAACATCAATCGCTTCTTTCAATTTTTCTCGACGTTCGAAACTTATGGCCAGCCTCTCTTGGGCCATCCATTTGTTATTTAAAATATCTTCATTCTCATCATAAACGTCTTCAACTTTTTCAAGCTGATTTTTGTCGAGATAGAGTTGCATGAGTTTTAACTTTTCAAGAGATTCATCTGCTGCTAAAGAGGCTGCCCCAAATAAAAATGTATATACTGCCAGGTGTTTCTTTAGAGCCATAAATGCACCTGCCCCATGAGATCCCAGCGATCTTTAACACTCACTTGTTGATTAAAATTGCGAGTATTATTCAAATCGATTCTCAGCTCCACTCTGTTGAGAGGGAAATATTGAATCGCTGGTCCAAACTTCACTCGATAGCTGTTATCGTTTTTGTTTTTATAATATTCAATAGAGTTAAGAATATATACACCACGTGAAGCTTTAAGATGATTCTGAAGATTGGCGTAGTATTCCATCTTTTTATTTGCAAACAATTTAGGATTTTTATCCACTCGTCCAATTTCAAAGAGAATTGAGCTCCCTCCATCGAGACCTGAGCGCAAGTGAGCGGCATAAGCATTGAGTTCAAGAAAATCGTTTTCTTGGATCATATAAGATAAACCCAGACGGTTTTTTTCAAACACTGTCTTTTCAAACGTGCTAGCAATACCTTTCATTCGAAGGGATTTGTCTTGAGTGAGATTTCCCACAAAAGCATTAGCACCAACTTCAAAGCTTGGTTGGTTATAATGAACAGTTAGTCCATGAGCTTGATCATCCATCGTGAGTTGAGGTGTCGTTCGCGCATAGGAAGTGTGTTCCACAACTCTTAAGCCGAACGTTTTATCCATAAGGCCTGCATAAAATCCCCATTCATTGCTTGGACGGAAGCCAAGATAGTGTTCCCGTGATCTGTATTTATCAATCTTGTCACCGGCGGGAGTATTCTGAAGTGAGCGAGGGATAGGTGCATATCCAAAAGTCATGCTAGCGATAAATTTATCTTTATCACCGAACTTAGCAACGAGATTGGCATCGGCCTGCATATGTATGTATTCAGTGTCTTCGTTGGCTTCACCAAAATTTCTTTTAAGTAGCAATCCTCTATAAGAAAGCTGAGGACGAAAGTGTTTATTTTGAGGTTGTTTGAAAAAAAATCCAGATTCCTGAGCTAATAACTCTTCAGGTTTGTGATCATCATAAAAACCACGACCGCTAATAGCGGTTGCTGAAACGGCCCTGCCGTAATCATTCAGTGGTCCGTTTCCAAACGGGTTGTAGTGGCAAGTAACGCAAGAATTGTAACCATGACCAATGAAATTGGGATAGGCATATGACAGTGCCGGAGCAAGCAAACAAACAGCTGCAATTGACCGGATCAAATGACGTAGTTTCATGATTATTAATGATAAGGCAAAAAATATAAAAAACATCAGAAATTACCCTGAGTATTTCACTCAAACAAATGCGATTAATTTACCTATCCTTATTGAAGAGACCTAGTGTGGTATTCTGAACGGGACAGCTCTTGAAAGTCCAAGGAGACACACATTAAAGCACCATCTTTATTAACTTCGTTAGTATTCGTAACCGCTTTATGTTCTGCTAATGTGAATGCAGATTCTAAAACACAGGCCTATAGAATTCATAACAGATTAACGAGTACTCCACCCACTGCAGCCATGCTAACTGAAATGGATTCACTCATTAAAAATGGAAACGCAAAAGGTGCTGCTTTGAAAGCGATGGAGAGCAAGTACTTTTACGATGTCACACTTAAAAATTGGATTAAACGTTGGACGAACGTTGATAGTTCTCCACGTGTTCCTTTAAATGATTATGTAGCTACTGTTATTGGAATGATTCGTGATGATGTTCCCTTTGATCAAGTTCTCTATGGCGATCATCTTTATATTGCTGCCACTGTACCTAATGTGACAATTCCTGCTTATGACAAAAAAAATAACAATCTCTATACCGAGCTAGAAAATAGAAACGTTTCATTAAAAGAGTATCTCACCAGAGTAGACCAATCGACTGTAACAGGCATTAAAGATACAGCAGGAGTGCTTACCACTCGTCAAGCTGGTGTCGCTTTTTACTCAGCAGGTACAAATCGAAGAGTCACTCGCTTCACGTTCATGAATTTTCTTTGCAGGGATTTTGAAGCTCTCCACGACATCAATATTACCGACTTTCACGTAAGGAGAGATGTTGAACGAAATCCAGGGGGTGATAGTCGCACCTACCGCAATCAGTGTGTTGGCTGTCATGCAGGACAAGATGGTTTAGGAGGAGCGTTTGCTTACTTCGATTTCGTCGATAATGAATTGAAATATACCGAAGGCATGGTTGTCCCAAAAATTAACAAAAATAACTTGTACAGTGATGGTTATGTCACAACCAATGATGAATGGGTAAATCTTTGGGCCCAAGGACAAAATTCAGTACTGGGATGGCCGGAAAAAACGACGGGCAAAGGTGTTCGTGAATTAGGGATGATGCTAGCAAGATCACGGGCCTTTTCAGAATGTATGTCGACAAAAGTTTTTGAATTAGTTTGTATGAGAAAGCCGAAATCACCAGAAGACAAATCTGAAATTAAACGCCTCGCCGACTCCTTTCAGGCCAATGCCAACTATAGTATGAAAAACCTCATTGCAGAAACTTCTGCAACTTGCATGGGACAATAACGATGGAACAATTTCAGCTACCCAAGAAAGCAAGAATTTTCATCAGCCTTGGTACATTGATGGCCGTACTAGTGACATTCAATCAATGCGTGGTGGATAAAAAATCTTCTTCTGTGACTGCTAAATTGACTACAAACAGTGCAGCCCCTGCTCCAGTAGGTGGTGATGCTGGAGATGTCGAATCAGAAACGGAGTTACCAGATGGATTGACAATGCCTCCGATGAATTCGGGTGAATACGATCCCACAACAGACGCTATCGATGTGGGAGTAAAGGATTTTGAACAAATAAATGCTACAATGTCGGCCTTAACTGGAGTTAGCAAAACTGATAATTCAATTCAAAATGTTTATCGAACGGTTGTTACTCAACTTCCGTCAGATAATAACTTGAAAAGTTTTTTACCTGCTCATCAAGTCGCCATCACAAAACTTGCCTCTGAATATTGCGAGCGTCTCGTGGAAAATGGGAGCTTACGAGTTGTCATCTGGCCAAATCTGAATTTCACTCAAAACCCAAATCAAGCTTTTACTGCAGCTAATAGATCAGCCGTAATCAATCAAACTATTGATCGTTTTATGGGACCACTCGAAGCAACAGAAAGATCAACAGTGACTGCTCAGTTAGTTGAGATATTCGATACTCTTCTCCAAGGAGAAGATGCTACGAGTTCAGTGACGACAAGAAAAGTTGTTAAAGGTTTATGCATAACTTCTCTTGGAAGTGCATACGTGACGCTACTTTAGGATGGAATAATGACAAAGAAAAAAATTGATCCAAACGCTCCCTACAAATTAGAAGGTCACGCTTGCCAAACAAGACGAGATTTTTTAGCTCAAGGATTTTTCGCAGGATTAAGTTTTACAATGCTGCCTGGCCTTGTTTCAATTCTCCAATCTAATTCTGCTCATGCACTTGAATGTGGAAATGGTGCTAGTGGTGCCATCAATCGCATACCAGTAATGATTTTTGATCTTGCCGGAGGAGCAAACTTCGCTGGATCAAATGTTATGGTTGGTAAAGCAGGCGGACAGATGGATTTCATTTCCAATTACGAAAGCATTGGTCTGCCTTCGAATATGCACCCACGCAATGCTGGTCAAGTCAACACTGAACTCGGTCTAGCTTTCCACAATGATTCAGGAATTCTAAGAGGGATTAACTCAATTGCAAACGCAGCGATTAGGGCCAAAATAGATGGGGGGATTTTTTGTGGAGCTTCTAACGATGATACCCAAAATAATCCCCACAACCCAATGTATTGGCTGGCCAAGGCGGGTGCTCTTGGTGAACTCTCAAATTTAGCTGGAACTGTAAACAACGAATCAGGTGGAAATTCCAATGCTCCAATGAGTTCTATTGTTCCTTCTCTACGACCAGTTGTAATCAATTCACCACAAGATGCCTTAAATTTAGTAAACATTGGTCGTTTGGGGTCACTCTTTGGAAATGAAAAAGCACAGAAAGTTTTAAAATCGATTGAGAAATTAAGTTCTCAAAGATTACAAAAATTTGAAGCTAAAGCTCTACCTGAGCAAATTCGTGAACTCGTTAATTGTGGATATATTGAAAGCCAGGACCTTCTCAATCGTTTTACTGCAAATGCGGTTGATCCTTCAATGGACCCTTTGGTTACTCAAGCCTTTAATAATTTAAATGACGGTGACCAAAGAAAAACTGCGAGCATGGCAAAACTAATTCTCGATGGGTATATCGGTGTAGGAACAGTTCAGAAAGGTGGATACGATTATCATACGAATGAAAGAGGCACTGGAGAAATTCGTGATTTCGAAATTGGTGCTCTCATCGGTCGTGTCATGCAGTTAGCATCGTTAAAACAAAAAGATATTCTCATCTATGTTTTTACAGATGGTGGTGTTTCTGCAAATGGAGCTGTTGACAACTCAACAAATGGGCGCGGAAAAATTCCATGGGTTGGCGATAGCTCACAACGTTCATCGAGCTTCATGCTTCTTTACAGACACGCAGGACGAGCAACTTTACGTACAGCAAACAAAAGACAAATTGGTGCTTATAAAGATAATGGAGCAGTTGATACAACGACAAACCTTATCTCCAACTCAGTAACAAATATGTCAAAGGCCTTTGTCGCGAATTACCTCTCACTATCAGGACAAGAATCGAAACTGGAAGAAGTTGTCGGAGACAATCCATTTGGCAGCAACCTAAGCAATTATTTATTCTTCAATAAAATCGTTTAAGGAATAGGTACTAAGAGTGAAACGTTCTACAAAATACAAGATTTCATCTTTTCTCTGTCTAGGGGCGGTTTTATTTAGCTATAACCAATGTATTAATCCAATGGCCACTTCTCAAAAAGGATCGATGAAATTTTCGAGTAAAGAAGTCTCAACAAAAACCGCACCGGCTCCATCCACTCCAGAAACTGTGACATCGGAACAATTTAAAGCGATTTCCATAGAAACATTTAAAAAATCACTCTACCCTGTGACTCGTGCCCGATGTGTATCATGCCATGGAACTTCTCAAACACCACTGCATGCTTCTTCTAACATTGAAACAGCTCACAATGCTCTC
>CAMLRB010000014.1 GCA_946482295.1 uncultured Bacteriovorax sp.
TACTGAAAAAGAGCAAAATGCATTTGAATCACAGATAGAAACTGTGGAAAAAGAAATGCAAGTGGCAGAAGAAATATATTTCAGCAATCTTGAAAAAAGTGAAGAACTAATTTCAGAGCGCGAACAACTTAAAGAATTTTTAATGGGATCAGTTGAAACTTTAAAAACCATCACTGATGAAGTCGCAGTTCACGTGGCGAACGAGGAAAAAGAAATTCAAGGCCGTGCTCAAAGAATGGATTCATTAAAGGAGAGGCTTCATCCCAGCGTACGCAGCCTCTATGATCAATGCGAGAATAATAAAACTCGTTTACCCACGATCGCTTTTTTGATCGACCGCAAATGTTCTGAATGTCATATCCAAGTTGACTCCACTCTGAAATCATCTTTAGACCAAGGCGTAGCAGTGGAAACCTGTCCTAATTGTGGTAGATTACTTATTCCTGATACAGCAAAGTTGTATTAAGCCTTGTCTGTAAAAAAGTGACGGTCTAATGTTTTTCGATGAAGGACATGTTACCCACTTTTTAAGGAAAAATTCATGTTCATGGTGCGCTCATTTTTAAGCTTCTTTTTTATATTTCATTCATTGAATGTTTTCTCACATGATGTGATTAACAAAGGATTTCGACTCCCTCTAGATCTTATTGAATCAAATTTTAGACTTCTCGATAAAGAAGCTGAAGCCATTTATTTGGCTAAATATATCGTTAAGGCCAATTATAAAATTGCCAAGGAAGAAAGTGTTCTCATCGCTCGAACAATTTCCAAGGTGAGTTCATGTTTAGAAATTGATCCCTGGCTTCTCACCGGTCTCATTCAGAAAGAATCATCATTTATTCGTGGAGCCGTTAGTCCAACCGGAGCTGCTGGTCTTACTCAATTTACCAATATTGCTATCAAAGAAGTTCATGACCAGTTAGGCATGCGTGGGAAAACGGGAGCTCCTGAAGCGGTTATATTCTATTTTAACGAACAGATCCAAAAATGCATTAATTCAAACTGGGTCCATCTCTGGCTATCAATTGGAGTGGAAGAAAACACACCGGAGTTTTATCCACTCTTAAAAGAAAAGCTCAAAACTGATGTAGAAGCAGCTGTCACGTATGGTGCATTATTGCTGAAGGTTTATTTGGCCTTTGTAAAATCTAAAAACCTCACAGAAAACGTTGATATGGAGCTTGGAGAGATGTATTTCCATGCGCTCCAGATTTACAACGGTGAAGAAGGTGAAGCTCGCGTACGATATGCGAGGAATGTCTTTAAAAATGTTAAAAACGCTTACCCTGATCCGATCGAATTCCCTTATTAAGGGGAGTAATTTTTACACCAAACCAAATCTTAACCAACAAACACTTGAGTTCCAACCTAAGCGTGGTAAAAGTCCTCCATCAACTTTTTTCAATTGGGAGTTCTTATGAAACTTGTATCTGCTTTAGTATTGGCCCTTTCAATTTCGTCGGCTTCTGCTTTTGAATGTACTCAAAATGAAGCTCAATTTATTGGTCAAGTAAAGGAAGTGAAAATTATTCAAATTGATCAGGGAATCAGAGATTGTGCTTATACATTAAAATTTAATCTCTTTAATCCAAGTATGCTTTGTCCAATCGATTCAGTAACTGCAGAGCAAACAGAAATCATCGATTTCGATTGCAGATTAAACGCTAATGTTGGTGACGTTCTTTCTGGAATTCTTTTAGAAAGCATGGACGGAAAACTCGTTATTGAGCAATAGCTCGTTGACGAGTTGATTCAAAACAAGAGATAACGCTTTTACCGAGAAGAGGGAATCATCGCTGGCCATAAATAAGGTCAAACTTGTTTATGACGGGAGGAAAGTCCGGACACCACATGGCAACGTAGCGGGTAACGCCCGTCCATCGCAAGGTGAGGACAAGTGCAACAGAAAGTATGTACAGGTAATGCTGTAGTGAAACCAGGTAAACTCTACGTGGTGCAAGCCCAAATAGGCGAAATTGATCCAGCAATGGATCTAGGAAGGGCCACTTCTGAAAGTCGCGGGTAGGGTGCTCGAGTCTGTCAGCAATGGCAGACCTAGATGAATGATGATTGCAAACAGAATCCGGCTTACCCCTCCTCTCGGTTTTTTAAATCGGTTTTTTTTACACTGCGGATAGATTTTTTCTCAGCTCTTTGTTAGGGTCCCCCCAAGTTTTCAAACATCCTTGGAGCCACTATGAAGAATGCTTTAATTGCCCTTTCATTATTAGTTTCTTTCAATGCCTTCGCAAAAGACAAAGCTTTAACTTGTAATGATCAAAACAGTCATGCTGTTTACAAATTAACAGTAACTGAAGATCTTAAAAAACTTCAACTCGTAACTCTTGTTGGTGATTCTTCAGTTCTATCGGCCGGATCAAAACTGCTTAAGTATCAAGAAGGCGAATCTGCAGAAGACTCTGCCCTTTATGCCGGTAAGCTAAATAATTCACTTAATGTTGCCGTTCACTTAGATGCTAAGAGAGCATTGTCTCTAAGACAGTATGAGGTTCTAGAAGTATTCGTTCAGTACCAAGCAGAAAGAAATGCCAACCTTGGTCTTTCAACTGTTTTCTTGTGTTCTAACAACTAGATTTTTTTCAGCGCTTTAATTGAAGTCGTTGAGAGATTTAACTGCTCGTTATAGGTCTTAAATTGATACTGTTGCGAGCAGTGAGATTTTCCCGCTAACTTTTCAAACTCATCCATCGACATTTTTATCACATGGTTTTCAATTGAATATTTCGTGATCCCACCTTTAATAATGTGAGAATCTTTGAATACTTTTTTTGTTTTTAGACGAGGATATTGAACAAGGCTTTCATCATTTGTTTCTAAAATAAAAGTTGGTAGTTCCCATTGCCCACTTAGCCATTCATTTTCAGCTTTTTTATAAAACAGGAATTTCTTTTTTTCGTCTGCCACGACCACGCGAAGAAGTTTGATATAAAGATCTTCCTTAACAGCTTTAACGCCTTCGACCGGGAAACTTAAAGGATCACCTGACTTAAAAGCAACACACTCACTCTTTAGAGGACACAATGTGCACGAAGCTTTTCTAGACTGGCAAATGATTCGTCCAAGATCCATAAACGCTTCATTCAGAGCTCGTGGACCAAGAGCTTCAATATCTTTTACAATTTTATTTTGCTTAAACGCTTCTGAAATTTCTTTTTGAAGTTTCAGCCCCTTCTCCGCCGGGAAACCGTAAAAACGAGCGAGAACTCTTTCTAAATTAGCATCAACGGCCAATCCTCTTTTATCTGCACCAATGGCCACAAGAGCGTTAGCAGTGTATGGACCAACTCCTTTTAGCAGACTGAGCTCTTCTATCGTCGTAGGAATTTTTCCCTGGAAATCCTCAACGATTTGAATAGCAATGTTACGCAAGTTTCTTGCACGTCGATAGTAACCAAGCCCTTTCCATGCAATACAAACTTCTTCTTCCGACGCTTTCGCTAATTTTTGAATTGTTGGATAGAGTTTTAGAAATCTTTCAAAATGATTGAGTACTGTGGATACAGTTGTTTGCTGTAACATAATCTCTGATACGAGTGTGCGATAAAGCGAACGCTCAACTCTCCAAGGTAAATGAGAGTATTGAGATTCAGACCATTCAATCAGATTGCTGAAAAGTTTTTTCGACATAAGCCACTATAGCTTAATCACACACCTTTGAGAATTCTTTTGCGTATTCAATCAAGTCTTTTGAGGTGAAAGGCTTTACACCATCCCCTTGCATTTTTGCCCCATTAGATTCGAGAAGCTCTCTTAGCGCAGGTGAAAGTTCATCGACATCTGTCACCAAAAGAAGATGTTTAGCTTTTGATCCCCTAATCCACTCAACAAGTTTTTTCTCATTGTTCGTTCCATGACTTAAACAAACTGTTGAATGATCCCCGACTTCTTTTAATCCTGTGTTGTAGACGGAGAATCTTGCTTTTCCTGGACAGGCACTTAAAACATTTGTCATAAAAGTTCTGCGAGCACATGTTGCTTGATCACGACTGTAATCCACTTCACGCAATGAAGATGAGATATCGATCCAAACTTCAGTGTCAGCGGCAGCTTGCTCTGGTCTTTCTTGCCCACAAAAAATATCGAAATGATTATTTTTATCGCAGTTAATAAGAGAAGTTTCCAAAGCATTAAAAGTCTTTACTTCGTTTGGTTTTTCTTCGATTTGGACACGTGGTTTCTCTGGAGTCTTTTCAATATAGCCTAACTGAGGATGAAAACATCCATCTCCCATCGGCACACACTTGTCTTCCGTCTGCGCCGTAAAGGCCGCCATTTTAATTTTTTCTAATTGATCGAGATGTTGAAGAAGTGATGATGCTCTTTCTGGTGAAAGAAAAATCATTTCTATTTTTTGAGGTGTGGCCCATAGAGGTGAAACGAACAAAAAGAGCATAACGATAATTATTGATCTCATATATCCATTCCCTTCATTTTAAAATATTGGAAGAGATTGTTACCTAGATCGACGATTAAATCTCTCTCTTCTAATTTCATATTAAGAAAATCATTCATAAAAGCTTTTTGCCTCGGAGTTAGGCTTTCTAGTTTTTCACGAATACTTTTCTCAGCAGAAGCTTTTGCGTTTGATTTTTCTTCTACCTGTTTTGTATCTCTTCTATCTCCGGGATTTTCTCGACGTTCAATGTTCCCAGTTGCTTCTTGAGGATTGGCCGGATCAAAATCCGCATCTTGCAATTCATCTTTATAAAACTTCACGAGTCGAACAAATCTCTCAGCAAAGTCCTCTTCGACAAAATCAATCATCTCATGGAGAGGAATATTTAGCTTCGCCGTAATTTTCGCGATCAATTGAGGATTTAATTCGGTTGATTTCTGAGAGAGAAATCGACTCATAGTAGATACACCGACATCCGTCTGCTCAGCTAAGTCCTTTTGAGACATCGCCCCTCTCATCTGCATGTACTTTCTCGTCACTCCGAGGAACATTTCTACTTTGTTGCGCTTAAATTCGGCCATAATTGCGATCCCGTTAAAAAATTGCATCTAATTGCTTGAAACCTTTATCGGCATGCAAAAATATTTCTTGATGCAATTTTATTACTTGACGCAATTGGTCTAATTTGATAGTCTAGACCCATCAGAAGGCCTTTACGGGCCTTCAAAAAGAGGAGCCGCCACCATGATGACCCTTACTTATTTTATTCAAGATGTGTTTACAAATAAGACTGTGGAATTGGGTGAAGAGGCTTACCAAACAATTGAAAACACTACAGTTTCAGCGAAAAGCTACAAAGAACTTACGATCTCTGGAAGCCTTTTAAAAGACGTTGTTTTTGAAGAAGTGATCTTTGAAAATTGCACGTTCTTTGGATCTCAACTAGTTAACTGTCTTTTTATCAACTGCCTCTTCATCAATTGCAAGTTTCAATTTACAAAGGTTTACGACTGCAATTTTGAATCGACAAGTATGGAAAATTGCATCTGGGGTAAAACAACAGTTAAAGAAACAGAACTCATTGCCTCTGAGAACACAAATTCCTTCTCATTTGAATCAGAGGGACTAGGGATGACCAGAACAATGAACCTCAATGAATTTTTAATAATGACTGCCTGATATTTCAAAGAGCAATCAACAACTCCCTCATGGATCTCTGATCACGGCAATCACTAAACACAATTGTCGAGGGACTAGTCACGCCTACTTACTGGAGATGATGGAACACTCTCTTTTAAGCGCTCTCGGTTGCCCACTGGACCACACCACCGCTTGAGGTGCAAGCTTCACCGCTTGTGCCTTAAGCACCATCTTTAAAATTTACAATTATGATTTGCGAAAGAAACAACCAACGGACTGTGTATTTCTTCGAGAAGCGATGACAACCTGATGAGCTACTTCAACAGCATTCCGAAGACCAATAAGATTATCCATCAGACAAGCATCACGATAGAAACGATTCACTTCATCGCCGAGTTCACTGATCATCACTTCTGCGCGGGCCAGACGATCTTTAGAACGTGTCAGTCCTACGTAGTTCCACATTGTCTGTTTTAAAGTTAACCAGTCTTGATGGATGAGGGCCGTATCAACTTCATCAGTCCCATCAACCCAATTTTTGATCTTTTGAGATGAATATATTTCTTCTTTATCCACATTTTTAATAATGTCGTTAGCGGCGAAATAACCAAAAGTCATTCCTTCAAGAAGCGAAGTTGAAGCGAGGCGATTGGCCCCATGCAGTCCTGTACACGCCACTTCACCAACAGCATAAAGATTTTTGAGTGTCGTAAGACCTTTCAAATCCGTCTTTACTCCGCCACAAGTATAGTGAGCGGCCGGAACAACTGGAATAAGCTCTTTAGTCATATCCACACCGTTTTCAATACAGTGTTTGTAGATTGTCGGGAAACGATTAATTGTCCATTCAGAATTCTTATGAGTAATATCGAGATAAACACAGTCGCTCTGACTTTCGATAATTTCTTCAGCAATTGCTCGTGCCACTACATCACGAGGAGCAAGCTCCATGTCCTTATGATACTTTTTCATAAAGCGCTCGTTCTTGCTGTTTACGAGATAACCACCTTCTCCACGAAGGGCTTCGCTGATAAGAAAACGTCTGTGTGTAGCTCCACCATAAAATGTTGTCGGGTGGAATTGAATAAATTCCATATCAGTGAGAACAGCACCAGCTCGTTTGGCCATTGCGTGTCCGTCACCTCTCGCCCCTTCAGAATTTGAATGGTGAAGGTAGAGTGCACCGATTCCGCCAGTGGCCAGAATCGTAAATTTAGCGAGAACTTTTTTAACTTGTTTTGTTTCCTGATCAAACAGATAAGCACCAAGAACTTTGTTATCTTCATAGCGCTGTTGAATAGTTGTCCCATGGTGGAGTGCTGTCAGTAAATCAATCGCTGTGTGCGAAGTGAGAAAAGTTACGTTTGAAAAATTATTCTTCAAATAATTGAGAAGTGTAATTTGAATATCTCTACCGGTGAAATCACCACGATACAAAATTCTTGGAGTTGAATGAGCTGCCTCTTTAGTAAAAAGAAGTTCACCATTTTCATTTCGTTCAAAATTAGAGTGAGCTTTATTAATAAGCAAATCTTCTAAGATGGCACTTGATTCATAAGCAACTAGCTTAGCTGCTTCAAGAGACGATGTTCCTGCAGAAGCGGCCAGGATATCTTTCACGAGTGATTCTTCTGAGCCTTTGGCGTAAATAATTCCACCCTGGGCCCAAACTGTATTTGTATTAGTCGGTTCTTTCTCACGAGTAGCAATCGCTACTTTCAAACCTTTCTCAGCTAATCTTGCAGCCGAAGAAAGGCCTGCGATCCCAGTTCCTAAAATGAGGACATCATATTCTAGATTCATGATTCAAGTCCTTTTATTTTCATCGAGAGATCGACGTGAGGAGCACTGTGTGTGAGAGCACCGATACTGATAGCATCGACTCCTTCAAGTAAATAACTTTTCACATTATCCAGTTTCACTCCTCCAGAAATCTCATAAGTCATTCCTAACTTCTTAAGCGCAACAGCTGCTGGAATCTCTTGAGGAGCAAAATTATCCAGCATGATGTGTGTGATTCCAAGATCAATAGCTTTTTTCAATTCATCTAATGAATGTATTTCTACAATGGTGTTTTGATAAAAAGTTTGCATCGATTGAAAGTGAGACCACGCTTTTTCCAATCCACCAAAAAAAGTTTTATGATTGTCTTTTATCATCCATGCATCTGATTGAGAAAAGCGATGATTATAAGCTCCTCCCATACGGACAGCATATTTTTCGAGGACACGAAGTCCAGGTGTTGTTTTTCTTGTATCGAGAATTTTTACAGAACTTTCTTTCGTTGCTTCTACAAACTTCGATGTAAATGTTGAAATTCGGCTTGAATGTTGAAGAAGATTGAGCGCTACTCTCTCGCCTGAAAGCGCCAGATGAAAGGGTAAAGTGAACTCTAGTGTTTCACCTTTTGAAAAAAACTTTCCTTCATTTGAAAGTAGTTTTTTTGAATCAAAGTTTGCGCCTAAATATTCAAAAGCCCCCACAAAATAAGGCAGACCCGTTAATAAAACATCGCTCTTAATTTTGAGAACGCATGTCACATTATTTGTTGGAAGTGATTGAAGATAAAAAGCGTTGCCGGCCAAATCATCTTCGGCAAAAAAACGTGAATACTCTTGTTGAAAACCTTGGATCTGCAAGTTCATTTTTATGCTCAATTTATGCAAAAACATTCGTAAAAATCTAATGACACACACTATTTAACCCTTAAGTCTCAAAGAGTTAAGCGATTTATGTGGGCCCTGTCATTTAAGGGACTTAGGTATGAAAAACTACTTCGTTTTATGCCTTTTAACCGCTTTATTTATGGGTGTGGCGACTGAATACAAGCTCCACTTGAATAACAGACCTACAGTGAGGGTACCGGCCTTTATCAGTCACTATGGCCAGGATGTCCGTTCAAGCTTCAAACGACCGGAGTACGGCAATCTCTTAATGAGTTTTCTTTTAGGTGTAAAACAAGGAATTTCACCTCAAACGCGTAAGGCCTATGAGATGAACGGACTAAGTTTTTTACTGAGTCCATCGGGAGTTCATCTTACGAGTTTCTTTTTGCTTTTGTCGTTCGTGCTTAAACGGTTTGTCACCTCTTCAAAACTTAAATGGATTAAGATCAGTGTTCTCTTTTTACTTCTCATTCTCCCTTCAGCTCAGAACTTAAAACGTCTCGCTCTCCTTCGCATACTTTTTCACGCCAAGACTTTATGGGGAAAAAAACTTTCTACTTCCATTATTTTATTAACCGTTTTTTTCTTCTCATTTTGCTTAGGTCATTACTTCGAAAGTCCTTATAGCTTTGCCATTAGTTTTTTATATATCGGAACATTTTTTCTTTTCACTGATCAGTCACGTTTTAAATTTATTCTTGCCCTTTTTGCCAATCAAATTCTCATTGGTGTTTTTCTCGGATCGAAAGTTTCAATCTTTTCCGTCCTCACTTCACTCGTCGGAGTGTTTATATTTTCTTTTATCCAGCCTCTCTGTCTTGTTTATTTTTTCACCTTTTGGTTTTGTAAAGTGAACTGGATTGAACCCATTATTAACCTTTTTACCCTGACATTAAAATTTTCCATGAAAATGCTCACAGGAACTTTCACTTCCACCTCCTTTTTTTTATTGCTGGCCATCTGGGCCCTTATTCACTTAAACAATCATAAACAGAGGTCTCTAATTTTTATGATATTGCTTCTCTTTCATACGAATACGTCCATGACTCCTTGCCTGTTTAGACCTCATTAGGTAGAACTCTCAAAAAACCAGGAGTTTCTCATGAAAGCTTTTTTCCTTTGTCTTGCCCTCGTGATGAGTTTCACTGCTTCAGCTGGAGACGTTAAAGAATTAGTGATCAGAACAACAGAAGAAATCGAAGCTTACTATAAAGCTGACGGTGACTATACTGTTGAAGCCGTTGAAAATTTAAACTTTCAAAAAGCTCCAGAATCTGAAATCCACGTAAGCGCCGATGTAACTATTACTTCTGTTCATTCAGGTAAAGTAAGAAAAGAAACATGTCTGGTGGCCTTTGATAAATTGAACTTGGAACTTATTGGACTTGAGTGCTTTTAATGAATAAATACGATGCCCTTTTTTTTGATGCTGATGAAACGCTTCTCGATTTTAGAAAATCGGAAGAGGTCTGCTTTGAACAAGTTTTAAGACAACATCAAATTGAAGGGGATTTTCTCCACTACAGGACCAATTATAAAAAAATCAATGATCTTCTCTGGACACAAGAAGCCCTGGGACTTATCACTAAGGATTTTTTAAAAGTTGAACGTTTTCGCAAATTTTTAGAAGAACATTCTTTAACGGGTAACCCCGATAAGATTTGTGAGGACTACCTTAAAGCGTTGCCGTTACATGTTTTTCTCATAGATGGTGCAATCGAACTTCTCGCCACCTTAAATGGTAAAATTCCCATGGCTATCGTCACAAATGGAATTGGAAGTGTTCAGCATCAGCGGTTTGCTAATGCCAATCTCACTCACTTCTTTCAGAAAATAGTTGTTTCAGAAGAGTGCGGTTTCAGTAAACCTGACAAGCGGATATTTATGGATACAGTTGAAAAAATGGGTTTAAAAGCGTCGTCGCGAATTTTGATGGTTGGAGATAAATTGGAAACTGACATCTTGGGAGCGAACCGCTTTGGGATAGATAGTTGTTGGTTTAATCCTGATCGAACATTAAATCAAACAGAGATCAAACCAACATATGAAATTTCTAGTTTAATGGATCTCATTAAACTTCTATAACTATTCAGCGTAGATATTGCGAGAGATTGTCAGTACTGATTCATTTTTCTCAGTTGGAATAAAAATGAGTACTTGTTCAATTCCAGAACCACCTTGTTGAGACAATTCCATTGTAAAAGAATAAACTTCTTCAATCTGCTTATCTTCAATCCAGCTTAATAAAACGGTTAGTTCTTTCGATTTAAAGGCCGGTGCTTCACCAGCTGGTTTTGAAAGTTCCTTAAGTGCTTTTGAAATCGAAGACTTTTCTAGATTATGTGAATCGATTGAATAACTTCTTGAATATCGCTCATGACGAATTCTCTTTGCCAAAAGATCGGCTACATCTTTGGCCACAAGCCCTTTTACAGACCCTTTTAAGATGTAAATTTCAGCAGGTATTTCTTTGTGGAATTCTGAAAATTCAACTTTCACTTTCTCTGCTGGTTTTTTGAAATCAGCTTCAGTTAAACAACCTGACTCCCACTCACCTTCTTCCAATTGATCTTGATCATCTTGTCCGTGCCACCAATCATTTAATTGACATTTTCCACTCGAAAAAGTCGCCGTAAAACCCGTTAAGCTCGATCCATCTCCAAACGTGTAAAACTCTTTATTGGGATTTTTACGGTCGCGACAGACAGATCCTAGTGACATCTGCTTTTTTGAGGCCATAACGGCTTCTGCTTTCTCCAGACAGTTCATAGGAACGCCATCAAAGCTCCCGGCGATTGCTCCCGATGAAACAAGCGAAGATACTAAAAGTGTCAGTAATAAATTTTTCATTAAATCCCCCTCGATTCAAATTTTGCGGTTTGTATCTCATCAATTGTTTCAATGCAAAATTAAAAATTCGAAGGTCCCTATCTTATTTTTTGTCCACTCAATTAGCTGAGTTAATTGCTGGTCTACAGATTTGCACTCAATTGACATAAATTGTTCTTAAATTACACTTAGTAAATGAAGACCAGAGAGTTTTCTTAAACTTCAAAAAACGGAAAAGTAACTCCTTGAAAAAAATTTTTTTGTTTCTCTTTTCAATCCTTCTTTGTCTTCTTCTTACAGAAGGAGGATTTAGAATTTTCATTTCCAGAGATGAATTCGAAAAGCGATATGACGTTGAAATAAAACATAAAAAAATCTTAAGCTCATGGTTTGGAGATGGTTTCAAATATGATGATTGTCTTATGAATCACCGTCTCATACTTCATCCCCATCTCGCCTATGCTTCAAAACAGGATGACAACTGCCATGTTAAAATTACCGATATGGGCACATTTGGAAGCAGAAATCTAAGGCTTAAAAAATCAGAAGATGAATTTTCAATATTGGTTTTGGGTGGTTCGGTAGCTTCTCAACTTTCAATGCATGAAGAAAATTCGTATCTAGAAAAAACATTGAATAAAAAATTTATTCATAAAAGTAAAAAAATCTTCAGGATTTATAACGGGGCTCATCCTGGCTGGAAAATTCCGAATCAGCTAATCATTCAGGCTCAATTAAAAAACAACTTCGATGGCATTATCGTTTTAGATGGATTCAATGAATTTGCTTCAAGTTTCATGACCACCAGCCCGTGGCTGCCAGATCCTATTTGCTTTCAGCTTAGTTTAATTCAAGAATTTAATAAGAATTCTGTTCGTAAAATGATGAGCGCTACACCTACTAGACGTAAAATCCTTAAAAAGAGTTACTTCTTAAGCGTTATATACGCTTACTTTTTGAATCAAGAAGTGATGAATGCCATTCAAGGTGGATATGACATTAAACAACTTGCTGAAGAGTATCCCAGTTATCTGCAAACATTACTGAAATCAAAAAAGACTATTCACTTTTTTCAACCAACGGCCCTACTAGGTAAAGAGTTAACTCCTCAAGAAAAAAAGAGTTGTTTAATGTGCACTCCTTTGGCCATAAGCAATTTTGCAACATATGTTGAAGCGTATCGAGCGAGATCATCGGGAAGCATCGACCTTTCTCGAACTTTTGAAAATAAAAGGGGTGATTATTATATAGACGTTGTTCATTTTTCAGCTGCAAGCAAAGGCAATGAAGTTCTCGTTGATCAGATGATTCCACACCTCGCCAAACGATGGGGGCTTCTTGCTCGAAAAGAATAAGATTTTAGACATCATGATTAACCCTATTCTCAGGGAAAATGGGATTAGTGATCGTACAATCAAATCTATCCAAACTAAGTTAAGCAAAATTCAGTTAGAACCCTCTAAGGTTTACGTCCATGGCTCATCTCCGCTTGTGACGGAAGCTCGAAACTCTCATTCTTCTTTTTTAGCGGCTGACGAATTGCCTGAACATTTTGTAAAAAAAATATTTAAGTTGCTCAACCGAAAATGGAACATTGACCAGAATGATTATTCTATTGAAGTTGCTCAATATGCCCGCTACGTGAAAGGTGATTTTTTTCAATGGCATCACGACCAAATCCCTATTGATTCAGACGAAAAGAAAATGCGAGTATTTACTGTAGTCCTCATGCTCAGTGATGAATCTTCCTATAAAGGCGGTGAGTTCGAATACATTGATTACTTTAACAATAAATGCGTCGTTGAAAATTTTAGCAAAGGAGACTTTATCATTTTTCCTTCACGACTCCAGCATCAAGTTAAAAAAGTTGAATTTGGCGTAAGAGAAACTCTGACGATGTGGCTTCTGAGCTACCCCATTAAAAAGAAAGAATAATGGATAAGTTTTCTATATTTTACTTATTGGAATAATCCCAGCCTTCATACTTTTTGCTATTTATCAAAGCTGGCATTACTCACTTCAATCCTATGGGGCATTTAGATTTAGTATTTCAGCAATTTCTCCAGTACCTCTTCCACATGACTTACTTGAGGTAAGATCACATCTTCAAGTCCAGGGTTATAAGCACAGTGAACATCAAGAGCAGCAACACGTAAGATTGGAGCGTCTAGAAGTTCAAAACATTCTTCGTTCACTCGAGCTGCGATCTCTCCTGCAAAACCAGAAGTCTTGTGTTCTTCGTGCGCAATCATTAAACGTGAAGTTTTCGATATTGATTTCTTAATTGCTTCAAAATCATAAGGAGCGAGTGTGCGTAGGTCGATAACCTCAACACTAAATCCTTGAGCTTCCATTTTTTTGGCTGCTTCTATAGATTTCTGTACAAGTGCTCCCCAGGCTACAATCGTTGCATCAGATCCTTCGCGAGCGATACGAGCTTTACCAAATGGGATCATGTAATCATCCCCTGGATCAGCAGCGCGGTTGTACCCTTGGTAATAAAGGTGTTTGTGCTCAAGGAACATAACTGGATCATCACCATGAATAGCTGTTCTTAAAAGCCCAGCGGCGTCTGCTGAGTTTGAAGGGAACGCTACACGAATACCTGGAACGTGTGTGAAAAGTGATTCACCTGATTGTGAGTGATAAATCGCTCCACCTTTCAAGTAACCACCGATTGGAACACGAACTACCATCGGGCATTTGAAATCACCGCCTGAACGGTAGCGAAGTGTCGCCATTTCGTTTTTAAGCTGCATATAAGCGGTCCAGATGTAATCGAAGAATTGAATCTCAACAACTGGTTTGATTCCGCGAATGGCCATACCAATTGCGCGTCCAATGACATTTGCTTCTGCTAGTGGTGAATTGAAAACTTGTCCGTCACGTGATTCACGTTGAACGTTAGCTGTGAGTTTAAACACTCCGCCCTTTCCTTTGAGTTCTGGATTGTTGAGGCGTTCTTTTTCGAAGAAGTCTGCAACATCCTCTCCCCACATTCTGAGCATTGGATTTTTTGCAAACTCAGTACGAAGAACTTTATTGATCGATGCGGCCATTGGCACATCGTCTTTACCTGTGAAGTTAGGGGCCTTATCAAATTGTGCTCCAGTGATGTCCACTTCTTCTGAGTAAAGGTGATCCATAACTGTTTCTGTTTTTGGCCACTCTGTATTGATCGCGCGATCCATAGCTTCTTTAACGTTCGCTGATACTGTTTTCAAAACGTTTTCGCGTTCTGATTCTGTGATCACTCCCGCTTCAACAAGAAACTTAGGGTAAGCATTGAAAACATCTCTTAATCCTTCTTCTGCAAGCTCTGCTTTTGTACGGTACATTCCGTGGTCATCTGACAGCGAGTGAGAATACGGTCGAGTAACTGTTGCGTGAACTAAAGCAGGCTTGCGCGTTTTACGGATGTAAGCGGCAGCGTCCGTCATTGTCGCGAAAGATTCAATTGGACAACAACCATCCGTATTGAAAATTTTAAGTCCTGGGAAGTTGGCCAATGTTTTTGAAATTGAGCCTTCTGGATATTGAACGTTTGTTGGCGTTGAAATGGCGAAACCATTATCTTCAACCATGAAAAGAACTGGAAGATTATTTACACACGCAGTAGTTAATCCTTCCCAAAATTCACCTTGGGCGATTGTTCCATCACCAGTTGAAACATAAATGATCTCATCGTCTTTGAAGTCCATTCCTGAAACATCGATCTTGTGTTCATCACGAAGTTTTTTATACCAAATCCCTGCTTCTGCAAGACCACAAGCTTGGAGGAACTGAGTTCCTGTACAAGAAGATTTATTAACGATGTTGAATTTTTTGTGACCCCAGTGAGCAGGCATCATTCTTCCATAAGAAGCTGCGTCTCCCATGTTTCCGTTGGCCTGGCAAAGCATTTCATAAGGAGTAACACCTAAACCAAGACAAAGAGCGCGATCGCGGTAGTATCCTAAAAACCAGTCATACTTAGGTTTTAAAACTTTCGCAGCTGCCGTCAAAATTCCTTCGTGACCAGCGCCTGAAATTTGAAAGAAAGCTTTTGACTGTTTTTTCATTGAAATTTCTGCATCATCAACTTTTCTTGATGTGTAGATATTTTCAAGCATGGCAATCATGTCTTCTTTTTTTAGATTATATTTTTTAGCGAGTTCTAATTTCTTAGCATAAGCACTGTTTGAAGATTTTGAAGGGGCTGGCGTTGCCTTAGTTTTAGATGTCTTTTCCAACATGGTTTTCCTTTTACGGTGAGTGTAGATTAAACTTCTAGAACTCTACCTAAGGTGATGGAAATTGTCTAAGTTTGCCAATGTAATGAGTGATTATGCGCCCTGCGAAAAAGGCTTAGAAACCTGAAGACATGGACATAGCGAATCTTCGGTCCTCTTCACCGCGGAATGAGCCTGAAGTTGTATCGACAGCATATGTTGTGACATCGAATTCAATTTTGCGCGACCTAACACCTAAACCGGCCGATCCAAACCCGTCTCCGTAACCAATACGGATAAAGAAAACACGTGAAAAATCTAATTCTGCTCCCACAAGAAATTTTCGACTGCTTGAAACGTTCTCATAAGAATCGCCAACATCTTTCATATTTACTTCTAGGTGAATTCTCGTACTCGTTCCAATTTGCGGAGTAATTGAAAAACCAACGTCATATGTTCGAGGTATATTAGTTGGCGCTCCCGCGACTGTGTTTTTCACTGAAAAATCTTGTTCAAAAACATTGCGAACAGTTCCTGCGAATGTGGGAAGAAATGTAAAAGGAAGAGTGATTTTTCCACCTAGTGTAGAAACAAGAGTAGATCCTTTTTGGTAACTACTCTCCGATACCACTGCTGTTGCATTGGGATCGGCAGAACCAATTATTTCTTTTCTATTGAGATAAAGAGTTGAAAGACCTGCTTTAAAAATTCCACCAAAAAGAGAAATATTTAAGGCAGCATAAGGACCGTGATCAAAACGATCGGCAAACTCAAAACCAGTAGTCGAGGCCGTATCATACACAACTGCTCGCGAACGCTTAGCAAGTAAATAACCCAAACTAAAATAGCGAGATGTAAAATTAGGAAGCGCATGAATGCGAGTGTGTGCAATTGTCCTAGGCTGATCTTTTAAAACTTCTCGAAGTCCATCAATGCTGAACATCTTAGGAATATTACTAGGGATGTCTGTAATACTGTCGCCTGAAGCAACATCGAGTGACCCCTTATTCGTCTCAAAGCTAAAATTTGAAATATGTAAGTGAGGATATCTTACTGTTCCTAATCCCGCTGGATTATAAAAAACAGAAGATGAGTCATCTGCTTTGGCCACAAATGCATTTCCCATCGCAAGCGCGCGAGCTGAAGTAGCAAATTCAGGAAAGACGGCATCTTCAAAATCAATCGCAAAAGTTGAGCTTGAAAAGATGAATGTAGTGGCGAGCATTAGTACCCTAATCATAGAAATATTTTAAAAGGTATTTGCTACAAAAGATATGGTGACAAACTTGTCCAATACCTGAGTCAAGTGGTCAAGCTACTCAAAGCCTTCTAGGGTAAGCTGATCCACTTCACAAGGATTTGCACCGTCGACATCGCTTTTGAGTGATCCTCTTATATAAACTGTATCAGAAGCAGAAGGACTAGTTGAAACGTAAGTTGAGAGTCCTGATTGAAGTTGAGCAGGAGTACTCGCTGTTGTGAAATTTGTTCCAGTGGCCCATGCAGAACCATTATAGTAGCTCCAATTTATTTTATCTTTTGAGAGTTGATAGCGAACTCCACCTCCAGATCCTGAGCATCCACTACCTCCTAACGTTGAAACAAAATTAGAAAGTGTTTTAAATGAGAGCCCTTCTTGTGTCACAAATTCTTCAGCAACTGTTGAGTACGAATAATGAACTGGTCCCACTTCCACATCCTGAAGATCAGGAGAAGAAACCGTTGGAACATCATTTGTTTCAAATGTTGCTTGATATTGAAAATATCTCTGATTTGATGGAGCAATTGTAAAACTTGGAGAAGTCGTTAGAGGTTCACCATTCACTACGTTGTCCGCTTCCGAAATGTCAGTGGACCAAGCAGGGTTCGTCGAACAAGTTGAATCATTGCAAGTTCTGAAAGCGACTTTTAATCGATTTGCTCCACGACGATAAACTTCCGTAATTTCAGCTGGAGTGAGAACGCGATTCCAGATGGCCGTTTCATCCATTACACCTGTAAAACTTCCAGAATTGCCAAGATTGCTCCCCAAATAAACTGATGTTCCGGCATTAATAAAGTTTGCAGGCTGAGTTGTAAAATTTTCCAGCACACCATCTATGTAAACTTCAGTTGAAGAGGTTAAACTATTGCTGTAAACCACAAGGTGGTGCCAAGCTCCGTCATTTATTGTTGTCGAACCGCTTTGACTTACACCTTCAACACGAACCCGAATGACATTTGAAATTCTAATCGGACAATTATCTGCAGCCGTTCCATCACTCGTCATCCAGAAACAAAAAACATACTCGCTAAGTCCACCTGTTTTTTTTATCCAAGTTGAAACGGTAAATGATCCTGGTGTAACAGCTGCATCTGTAAAACTTTTTACAACTGAATCACCTTCAAACTTCATGGCCATATTAAACATGCCGGCCTGTCCTTGAGAGGCTGCGACAGGGGAATCGACAAGAATACTTTCATTCGCTCCTGTCTTACTGTTTTTTACTGTGCCTGTTCCCGCTCCTTCATTAAAATGCCAGAGACCGATAAGTCCATTGGCAAGAGTTCCTGAAATGAGAGAGTAATCGCTCGCTGATTCGTTTGTTAATGTGAGTTCTTTTCCGAATGGAAGTGTTGACTTCCAACTCAATGAATTCCAGTTCACTGATTTTTTTGCATCCATCACTCGTGAAGTGTATGTCGTACTGTAAATGCCAGAAACTTGCGTCCAAGCACTCGTAGCGTGATTTTGCCAGATGCGATTGTTAACCGCTTGCCAACGAAGTGTTGTCGGTATTGAAGTGAAACCAGTAGCATCGTTTGAATTATCCTGCTGATCAACAACCAGTGGAGTTAGTCGAATGACTCCTGGTGCGACAGATTCTATATTGGCCGAAGAATAAGAATAAGTGTTGGTGTCACCTGCATTTCCTAACAACCAAGTTTTGTTAACTCCATTACGAACTGTGTGCGTGAACGTCGATGAATTAAACAATCCATCATCATCAGTTACGCGAAAAGTGAGATTGGTTGATCCATACTCATTTGTTGTCGGGGTAAAAGTCGCAACACAGTTTGGATAAGCACCGCTAAAATTCACACTCGCAATTGGAACCAATGTTGTATTGGAAGAAGAAGTAACTGTTATGGCAGTTGAACAAGCGAGTGGTCCATCAATATCATCAATTGTAAAATTGACTATATTTGAGGCATTTTCATTTCCATAAGACGCAGCTATAGCTGCGATTGTAGGCGCTGTGTTTACGTGATCAACTGTTAGTGTTGCTGCTGAAGAATTTGATACTACTCCATTGGCCGTCACCGTATAATTAAAACTAGCTGAGCCTGAATAATTGAGAGTACCCGTCACCCCAACTGTACAAATTCCAGCGCCATCGCACGAACACACTTGTGTTTCAGTGACATTAGTTAATCCACTCACTGAACATACTGTTGCTTTATCACTATCTACATCAGTGTAACTTAAGGTAATAATCGATTGTGTATTTTGATCAAAAGATGGTGGTGCTATTGCAGCACTCACTGGCGCATCATCAACATTGTTAATTGTAAAACTTGCTGTTGAACTATTGGAAGCTACACCATTGGCCGTAACTGTATAATAAAAACTGCCTGCTCCCGTGTAGTTTGAAGTACCAGTCACTCCAACTGTACATACACCCGCTCCATTACAAGCACACGCTTGAGTGACAGTCACATTGCCTAAACTTGTGAGCGCACATGTTGCAGCTTTATCATTATCAATATCGGTATACGCCAATGTGATTATTGATTGAGTGTCTTCATTAAAAGCGACCGGAGTAATATTAGTGCTTACCGGTGCATGATCTTTATGAATGATTGTGAGATTAACAGTTCCCACATTTGAATAAATTGAGTTCGCGCGTATTTTATAATCAAAGCTGGCAGCTCCGTAATAATGTAATCCCCCAGTGATTTTTAAACTACACGTTCCGAGGATTACATCACAAGCACACGCCGTTGTGACAGACAAATTAGTAGGATTCGAAATGGAGCAATCGTTTACTCCTGCTCGATCTCCATCCACATCCGTATAATTGAGAGTCAGAAATCCACTTTGAGTATCCTCATAGATGAGATCCATTAAAGTTACATTGCCAACAACAGGTGCATCGTCGATGGGATTAATCGTCAGTGTAGCAAGAGCTGAATTCGAAACCTGCCCACCGGCCGTCACTGTATAGCTGAAAGCAGCTGGACCATTGTAATGAGTAGTTCCTTTCACTCCAACCGTACAAATCCCTGCAGCATCACACACACAGGCTTGATTAACTGTTACATTTGTTGTCGATGGAATTGCACACACACTCGCCTTACGGTTGAGAGGATCTGTATAACTAAGAGTAATAATACTCGCGACATCTTCGTTAAAAGCAGATGGTGCAATATTATTTGCTACTGGAGTGGAGGGAATAATTGTTAGATTAGCCGTAGCTACATTTGAAGTTTGTCCTGCGGCCGTGACTGTATATTTAAAATCAGCTGTCCCAACATAATTTGGATTACTCGTAACTCCTACTGCACATGTTCCACTTGCACATACGCATCCTTGTGTAACAAGAACATTTCGAATGCTTGTGATGGAACAACTCGTGGCCTGATCAGATTGCGCATCGGTGTAACTAAGAATAATCAATGCTTGAGTATTGGTTGGAAATTGAGGAGGTGTAATAGTGTTGGCAACAGGAGGATCTCCCACAATTTTTAAAGTAGCTAGGGCAGAATTAGAAATTACATTATTTGCAGTGACAGTAAAATTGAATCCTGCATTCCCTATATAATTATTTGCGCCTGTTACACCCACTGAACAGACACCTGAAGTATTACAGGTACAAGCTTGAGTCACAGAAACATTCGAAGTTCCACTAATTGAACACGTCGTGGCCTTGTCACTATCAGCATCGCTATACGATAAAGTGATAATAGATTCGGTGTTGTATTTAAAGGACGCCGGAGTTATGGCCGTAGCGACAGGAACATCGTCCAAAGCATTTATCGTAAACGAAGCCTGACCAGTTGATGAAATCTCTCCTCCTATAGCGACGTTATAGCGGAAACTGGCCGCTCCAGTTGTATTTACAACGCTTACCACCCCCACGGTACACACACCTGCAGTATCGCAAGAACAGGCCTCAGAAACAGACACTTTCTTCAGAGTATTGAGTGAGCACGTTTGCGCTTTTCTTCCATTAGCATCGTTGTATTCAAGTGTGATGATGGACACAGTATCTTCATCAAATGAAGGAGGAGCGATATCGATTGCTTTAAGGAGATTAACTGTTGTGGATCCATTTGTCGGAGTGGCCGTGCCTTTCTTGGATGAATCGTTTACACACGATGAAATGATAATCATCATGATTAAAATCAATATTCGTGAAAAGACGAACTTCACCATTCTGTTTCCTGAGGGACATCGTGTCCCTTAAGAGTAAATTTTATCATTAAAAATTGATCAGGATGGCAGGAGGCAGAGATTGCATAAAAAAGGCCTTCCAGAGGAAGGCCTGTAGAATTGAAATTTTAAATATTAGCGGTTCTTACGCCCAGGAAACCTGTGTCCTAGATTTCCTAGGTATTTCCCTCTGATGTTCTTGATCGAGGCAATTCTTTGTTCTGCCATCAAATCTGTAGCTTTATACACCGGAATATTTTGCTCATCTGAAAGTTTGAAGATCTTCAAAGTTGTATCGAAAATCTTGTCTACCATCTTAGTTGCTTTCTCAGCTGACCAGCCTTCGAATTCGATCGATACGTTCATTACACCACCAGCGTTTACGAGGTAGTCTGGAGCGTAAAGAATGCCTTTTTCTTTTAGCATGTCACCGTGACGGTTTTCAGCTAATTGGTTGTTAGCAGCACCACAGATGATTTTAGTTTTGATTCTATCGATAGTTTGATCGTTAACTGTTGCACCTAAAGCACATGGTGCATAGATGTCAGCTTTAACATCGTAAATGTCGTTAAGACCTACGAATTCAGCATTTGGAACTGCTTCTTTGAAACGAGCAATGTTTGCTTCGTTCATATCAGTGAATAGAACTTTCGCTCCCGCTTCATAAAGGTGACGACCAAGGTGTGTACCAACTGATCCAGCTCCTTGAAGAGCAATTACTTTTCCTTTAAGAGATTTATCACCCCACACTTTAAGTGCAGAAGCTTCCATCCCACGAAAAACACCACGAGCAGTCCATGGAGAAGGGTTACCCGATCCACCATTGATTTCTGCAACTCCTGTTACGTTGTTTGTTTCAGCGAAGATGAATTCCATATCATCAACAGTTGTGTTCACGTCTTCAGCTGTGATGTAACGGCCGTTAAGTGACTCTACAAATCGTCCGTAAGAACGGAATAGTGCTTCTGATTTATCTTTTGCTGGATCACCCATGATAACAGCTTTACCACCACCAAGGTTCAATCCAGAAATTGAGTTTTTATAAGTCATACCACGTGAAAGGCGAAGAGCATCTTCTACTGCTTCATCAATACTTTTGTAATTCCACATTCTTGTTCCACCAAGTGCTGGACCTAGAGTTGTGTTGTGAATGGCAACGATGGCCTTTAGGTTACAAGAAGAATCAGAAAAGAAAACGACTTCTTCGTGTCCCATTGAGTATAGTTTTTCGAAAGTAAACATATGAACGCTCCTCACTTAAAGTTGGATTATTTTTGCATCGTGTTTTACAATTGGAAAAGATAATATTCGCTCGAGGTTAAAATAAATATGCCCACCGTGTTAGTCAACCTACCCATTCCCAATGAAAACAAGAGCGAAAAACGTGAATATAAAGTTAATTTGAATAATATTCTCTATGATGAGCTCGAACGTCAGGGATTAGTCCTTCCTCACGGCTGTTTGGCCGGCTCCTGTGGCTCATGTCGTATTGAAATTGTTCAAGGAATTGAAAATCTTTCACCTATGGGTGTCGTTGAAACTGATACGATCGAATCAATAAAAAACTCTTACCCGGGAAAGACGATCCGTCTTTCATGTCGAGCAAAAGTTCTCGGCGATGTTGAATTAAAATTAGTTAACAAATAAAAAGGAGCTCTTTGAGCTCCTTTTTTTATGAAGCTGTTCGGTTTTTTAAACCCACAGAAGCGTGCATATGATTGTGTCTTTTTTTACCAATTTGATTTTTTAATGCTCTGAGAGCTTTTGTAAAACTCTTATAAAGAAAATCATCCTCCTTCTTGGCAAAATAAGTTTGATGTTCGGTTTGAACTTTAATGTTTGTACTGTAATGCCCTACAGGGTCCTCGGTTACAATGACATCAATGAGCGAATCGCGAGGCGCGATTTTTTGAATTTCAGCTTTAGCATCTTCAACCATTTCTGCGGGCTTATACTTATTCATAAGGTACTCCTCCTTTGGTGGCTTTTCTTGTCAAAAAAAATGGAAGCAGAGAAAATATTGTCAAGAGTACGACTTCCACTTTCTTACAATAATGCTACACCTGTATAGAGGAAGGAGAACTTAGATAAAAGTTAGGTAGTCATTCGCTTTTTTCGTCTGATAAGGACATTGATTTCATCTGCCGAATCAACCGCCGTATCCCATGCTGTATAGATTTGTTTTTTTACGTTCGCTCTTAAATCACCTGCAACGTAAAGATTGGTAATTGAAGTTTTACCTTTTTGGTCGGTTACGACAAAACCTCTTTGATCGATTTCAGCCCCTAAATTTTTTGCGTGCTCATTATAAACGATCATTCCCAGAGCGATAAAGCAGATATCGACATTGATAAGTTCTTCACCCAATTTAAGTCCATCAAGTCTCAATTCTTTTGCATTTCCTGCAAGATCAGTGATTGGGTTTTCGTGAACTATAAAACCATAACGCTTGATCAGTTGAGATGACTCTTGATCAAATTGTGGTTTTTCTCCATTGGTAAAAATATGTACATTTTGATTTCCATACCTTTCGTGGAGCATAATCCCCACCCAGGCGGCACTTGTTGTATGGCCGATGATTCCCAATTTTTTTCCAAGCACATGATGACCATCACAACGCAGACAGTAGTCGGCCAGCTGAACATTAGCGTAAGGGAAAATCGGATCAATTGAACCATTAATGATTGGTTGAACATCCATTACGCCTGTACAAAGAATGACATACTCGGCGAGATAAGATTCACCTTTGTTATCTGTAACTCTAAAGATTCCGTCTTCACGCTTTTCTAATAGAGTAACACCTCTATTTTTCATCCAGATGAGCTTATCTTTAAAAGCACTTTGCTGAATCCAATCAAGAGTTTCTTTGTTAGGCTCTTCAATTCCTTTTTTGTAATTGAAGTGAGCAGGCATATTGTCGACTTTGGAAACCCAAAAGGCGCGAGATTTCTTTTTATCTTTTGGTGAGCCTGGGAAAAAAAGACATTCGTCGTTATTAAGAACTACACGTAAAGCGGCCATGGTTCCTGCAGAACCACCACCAATAACTGCTACTTGATGAATTTTCATTACTCTTTCTCGTGAATACTTTGTGAAGCTTCTATATCGCCTTGTTCAACGAGCTCTGCGTGTTGGCGTTTTGAGAAAATATGTTTTTCTCCATCAACATCGCGGATGCGAACTTGTTTTATCACATGATCCTCTACTATTTCCAAATCAAATGATAAACCTTCCCAAACGATAATTTGCCCTTGCTCTGGAAATGTATTTCCAAGCATATCGAGGAGAAATCCTGACAAGGTTGAATAATTGTCATTAAGTGGGATTTTAATGTCATAGTCACTATAAAGTTCCCTTAGGGAAATATCACCATCAACGACAATACCATCTTCTAAGTTTGCTTCTTCAAGTGATTTTTCTTTTTCATCTACATCATCATGTTCGTCATGAATTTCTCCGAAAATTTCTTCGATGATGTCTTCTAATGTCACGATACCTACAACTGTTCCGTTTTCATCTTTAACCAAAGCTAGGTGAACTTTCTTACGATTCATATGATCAAATACAGACTGAATCTTCATGTGTTCATAGACAAAAAATGGAGGCTTCAAGAGTGTTTCAATCTTAAAATCATTCTTTTGTTCTTCACTGACGAAAGCTAAATCTTTTACGTGAAGAAAGCCGACAATGTTTTCAAGCTCTCCATCACAAACCGGATAACGTGAATTTCCTGTTTCTTTTGCATAGGCCATCATCTTTTTAAAAGACCATGACTTTTGAATATAGTTGACGTGCACACGAGAAATCATAATGTCTTTAACTTTGATCATAGGGAATTCTAAGATCGAAGCAAGAAGATCGATTTGTTTTGAATCCATCGTCTTTTCTTTTTCTGCTTTTGAAATCATGAATTCGATATCATCTTTCGTCACCATTCGCCCCGTAAGTTCAGCACTATCCCCCAAGATTGTACCAATGAACCATACTATCGATTTGATAACTGGATAAAGAAGATAAAAGAGAACCTGAAGTGTACGTATAACGATGACCGAAAATTTCTCAGCGTGATTTCTACCAATAGTTTTTGGAATTAACTCACCAAAAATAATAATCACAACAGTTGTTAAACCGAGTGCAATACCAACGATGTTGCTTCCAGTATAAGCAGCCGTGATCGATGTCGTGATCGATCCCGCCAAGATGTTTGCTATATTATTTCCCACGAGGATCGTAGCAAGAAGTTCAGACGGACGAAGAATCATGAAGGCCATGGCCTTACCTTTTGATCCACCCTCTTCGATCAATTGGCGGGCCCTATCGGCTCCAATAGACAACAATGCGGCTTCAGCTGCAGAAAAGAAAGCTGCGGCCAAAAAACAGAAAATAAGGGCTATGATTTCGTAAGAAAAGAGAAAGGATTCAAGCGGGGGTTCTATGAAAGGGTCCTTGTTGAGTTAAACAAAAAAACTATTTCCCATTATACAGGGATAAGCCATTAATGTCCAACTCCCACCAAAAATCAATGATCTAGAGGCTTTCCATGGAAGTTATGGTCGGAGTAAACAATGCGATCATTCATTTCATGATTAAAGCCCGGAATTTCTTCGATATTGGCCACATCACGGAAAATCGCATTACATTTATAGCAAATCGCTATTACATTCAATCTTCTGAAAAGGAAAAAATCGAGGGCATAAAGAACAATAAATGTGCTGAGGTACCAAAGCGGATTGATGCCATACCAAAGCATGACTGTTGAAATTAATGCTGCCAGAACGAAAAGAATAACTCCAAGTTTACGATTAAAATCTTTCTGAGAATAAAAATCTTTTCTCTCACAACTCGGACAATCTTTAAGAATGCCGTGTTCATGATTGTGATCAAACTTTACATTGTGTTCAGCATGGCAAACATCACACTGAATGCGATGAGCTTCAATCGCTGGATAGACGTGAATGCTTGAGCCGCATTGTTTACATGTAAATTGTACTGTCATCATATAAAGAGTCCGTAATTATAAAAAAGATAAGTCGAAACTAACTCTCCGATAAAAACAAAAAAAGTCATCGCATAGAGAATTCCTGTCGAGCTTTGGATGGATCTTAGATTTAAAAGTTTCCAGTTAAAAAAGCTCATTCCGGCGATGACAATATAACCAAATACCATTCTCATCAAGAGGAGTGTCCAGTTAAAAGCGTATCCCGCACCGAGCATTGTTTGTTCTTCAAAGAAATCCCAATTTCTATAAAGTGCAACACTGCTCCAAATAACTTTAACAAGCAGAACCGCCCACGTGACGAGGGCCGCTTTTTTTAAAGGTGCTTCGCTTAATTTCGGGACAACTAAATACCAGTGTCCCAATATCATAGAATAGGTAATAATTCCTAAGAGTGATCCTGCTGTGAAAACAAAAAGAGCTCCTGCGCCTTCATGAACATGCTGTTTCAACAAAATGAACGGAAGCAAAAGAGAAACTACTCCCCACAAAATCCACATGAACAAACTTTTTTTATCCTGATGAAAAGTTGTAATCATAATGAGGGCCACAAGGCCTGCGATTTTTAATCCTACCCACATGTTGAATGAGTGACTAACACCAATGATGATTGAAATCGTCAGAGCACCAATGGCCGTATTTGAGAGCAATTTTATCAAACCGTGACCGGTTAACTCTGTAGAAGCGAGCGGCGAAAAGAAGACTAATGCCCACGCAACAGACAACATGAAAAAATCAGCAATGAGTTTAATTGAACTTACATTTTCCATAAGTAATCGAGAACCTTATTGTGGTGTTGAGACTGTATGTATACCGCTAAATCGTCGAGAATGACATGATTTATAGGAGGAATTTTTCCTTTAAATGGAGAAGATTTATCAGTGTAATTAATGGACAACCATTCCCCTTTATTCTCAGGAATCTGACTAAGTGGGGTCACAAAAACGAACAAGCAGATGTTGCGGTTTTCATAGCTGTAGTCTTGAACCTTAAATAAAACCAATTTTGCATCACTTGGAAGTAGTAGTCCTACTTCTTCATGAACTTCCCTACGGCAGGCTTCTTCAGGAGTTTCGCCTACTTCAATCTTGCCACCCGGAAACTCGTTTTTCCCGTAAAGTGAGCCCTCCTCCAATCGAATTTGAGTCCATACGGAAAAGCCCTGATCGGTAACGTCTTTTATGAATAAAGCGATGGCGACGGTGAGATTTTTTTTCATCAATCTTTTCCTTTTTACTGGTTCCTGATACTAACATGTCAAATGAACAATTTCGACGTCTTTCCCGGACATTCACTGCTGTTTGCCCCAATGGAAGGCATAACAGACGAGGCGTATAGAATCGCCCTTATGAAAACTTTTCCGGAATGGGATCAGTTCTTCACGGACTTTCTTCGTGTTCCAACAGTGGGGAAAGTTTCAGAAAAAATGATACTCGAACACTACGGTGAGCGCATTTATAACAGGCCTGAATGGCGCAATAAAAATTCTTTTCAAATCCTAACGACTGCTAGAGCGCAAACTCAAGCAGTTGTTGAACATTTGGAAAATTTAAAATTCGATCACCTTGATTTGAATCTTGGTTGTCCGTCAAAAAAAGTAAATTCCCACTTTGGCGGCGCTTATCTCCTCTCTAATCATCAAGCTTTAAGAAGCGTACTCAAAACAATCCGCTCGACGTTTACAGGACATTTCACGGTAAAGATGAGAATTGGCTATCGAGACGATACTAATTTTTCTGATACCTTAAAACTCATTCAAGATGAAGGTGTGGAGGCCATTACTCTTCATGCACGAACACGTGATCAACTCTATAAAGGGGTCGCAGACTGGAGTTACATTAAACGTGCAGTTGAAGAAGTGAAAGTTCCGCTTATAGGAAACGGAGATGTGTGGATTGCTGAAGACATTGAGAAAATTTTTGATGAAACCAAATGCCACTCAGTCATGTTTGGGAGAAGTGCTCTCAAAACTCCTTGGCTAGCAAAAATCTACAAAGAATGGAAAGAAGAGGGCGGACATATTGATGAAACTTTTCTTCTCTATGAGCGCAAAAAATACTTAGAACTTTATTTCGAAGCACTTATGACAGAGTATAGAGAAATTGGTTGGCAAGATAATTTAATTCTTAAAAGATTTAAGTCGTTTTCCAGAAATCTGTTTGATGATTATGAAGATTTTGAAACTATTCGAGGGTCTTTTCTTCGTGCGGAATCGTTGGGGGAATTTCTGGACCATCTGTATGCAATAAAGGGCTAGGTGCCTCCCCTATGTATTTTCTGATCACCAGATAAAGTATTTCAAAACACAGTGAACCAAGAAGAGTGAATAGTAAATTTCCACTCCCACCAAACACTAATAGAAACAAACAAAATAAAAATGGCGAAATCGCCCTGACAAAAGCAGAAGAATGTGGAACTTTTTTAAGATTAATAAAAAGTTGCAGATAGTGATTTACTCTCACCATCACACTGATGAAAGAGTACTTTTGGTTGGTCGCTAAAATCTTTTCTTTTAATCCTGGGGCCAACAAAGAAAAATGCCAAACAAAAGCCGTTACAAAGAAAACAATATCTAAAAAATTCACGTCCATTAGAGAAAGCACCAACCAAATTATCGCCAACGTCACGAAAGAAAAAAAGTAATAGCGACTTAGTGCTGAAACTTTCATTTAATCACTCCTCTCTTATGCAAGAAAGTGATATCTGGAAATTGCATGTGAGGTGGACTCTTTACGACCATTTGAAAAACATGCAGGAAATCTTCAATTGAAAGCATTTGATCGCGTGGAAGATCAGCAT
>CAMLRB010000015.1 GCA_946482295.1 uncultured Bacteriovorax sp.
TTTAATGTTGATAAAATTTTTATCGCTATACCTTCCGCTAATGGAGATGATGTCAAACGAATAGTGAGTTTTTGCAAAGAAACGGAAGCTGAGATTAAAATTCTTCCTAAGATGGATCAACTTTTATCAAATCGAGTTGAGTTGTCCCTATTGAGAAATTTAAATATTGAAGATTTGCTTGGGCGTGATCAGGTTCAGCTAGAAACAGCTCATTTAAATTCAATGATTGCTGAAAAAGTAATACTTGTAACTGGAGCCGGTGGATCGATTGGAAGTGAGCTTTGTATGCAAATTGCAAAGTTTAATCCAAAACTTATTATAATGGCCGATTATTGTGAACTCTTCATGTACGAATTAGAAATGAAGTTCAAAGAAGCATATCCTAATATTAATTTTTTCCCCAAAATTCTTGATATTAGAAACGAAGTGAAAGTGGAAAAGATTTTCCAAGAATATAAGCCAGAGATTGTTTTTCATGCTGCCGCTTATAAACACGTGCCAATGATGGAGTATAATCCGACAGAAGCCGTTGAAACGAATATAAAGGGAACTAAGATTGTAGCTGAGGCAAGTCTACGCCATGGTGCCGAAAAATTTATTATGATTTCAACCGATAAAGCGGTTAATCCTACAAATGTAATGGGGGCTTCGAAACGGGTCGCTGAAATGGTGATAACTTCGCTTTCGAAAAAAAGCAAAACAACGAAATTTATCTCAGTACGTTTTGGAAATGTGTTAGGAAGTAATGGCTCTGTTATTCCACTTTTCAGAAAACAAATCGAAGACAGGAAAGATATTACAGTCACACATCCAGATATAATTCGTTATTTCATGTCTATACCAGAAGCCTGCCAGCTCGTTCTTCAAGCAGGATCAATGGGCAATGGTGGAGAAATTTTTGTTCTCGATATGGGAGAGCCAGTTAAGATAGTCGATCTTGCAAAAGAAATGATTCGCTTAGCTGGATTAACTTTGGATAGAGATATTAAAATTGTCTATTCTGGTCTGCGGCCAGGAGAAAAGCTTTATGAAGAGCTTTTTAGTGACAAAGAAGCCTATGAGTTCACTCATCATGGAAAGATCAGGAAAGCTCTTTTTAGAGAGTTGAATTCTTCTTTTGAATCCAGTTTAAATCGTTTGCTTGAAACAGAATCTCAGGTTCCTGAAACAATCGTTTATTTGATTAAAGATTTAGTCCCCGAGTTTACTCATTTCAGATTAAAAAAAGATGAGGATGTAGATTCATCTGTATCTAATTAAAGTATGAAAAAACTAATACTAGCTTCATTTTTTTTACTACCCTTTACATCTTTCGCCCAAGCTGTAGCGGGAAGACTAACCATAACTCCAATCGTGGGTATTGAACGCGTTCAAAAAATTTATCCTACACCGCGAATGGATACACGAACGATTTTCGGTGCACGTGCGATTTATAAATTTCCGATTTCTGCGCTCGAAGTGGAATACACGCATGCAGAAGACGATGAAAGAGTAGGTACTACTCAGTATGAAGATTCTGAAGACAAACTTCGCGTGGGACTTCGCGGGAGTTTCAATGCTGGGAATTTCTTGAATTACGTCATCAGAGGTGGAGCTCAAGGACGAAAGAATGAACATACCGAAACCGTTAACGGAATAAGTTCGACTTCAGATACTTCTAGTAAAGTTCAGCCTTACGTGGGATCAGGTTTAGAAATAAAAATATTTCAGTATTTTTCACTCTCAGCGGACATTCTCGCAACCTATACTCCGACCGACGATCCTAATCTAAAAGACTACGAACTTCAGCCTTCGCTGGGCCTTAATTTGCGTTTTTAATTAATTACACCACTGTGATTTCTTGAGCTTAACAACCTCAGTGCTCACCTTAGATGTGCAACCTCCTTATTTTTAATAAAGCACTGAGGAGATGTTATGATCAACGTAATAAGATTTACTGACGAACTAGAAAAGGCCGGCTTCACCCCTGAGCAGGCAAAAAAATCGGTGGATACCTGGATGAGTCTAATTAACGATAATTTTGCAACCAAATCTGATTTCAGAGAATTTCAGCTTATTAACAAGAGTGATTTGCGAGATCTCCAAATCAGCATGCAAAACGATAATCGCAACCTTCGATCTGAATTACAAAGTCAGATAAAAGATCTGCGTTCTGATTTGGAAGGACAAATTAAAGATCTTCGAAGAGAGATGCTTCAAATACACTCAAATATTTTGATCAAGTTAAGTGCCGTTTTCGTGGCAACAATTACAATTGCTACTTCTATTATCGCCTTGATGATTAAGCAGTAACATCCAACTAAAACATAATATTCAGGATCTTTTATACTAGTGTCGATTGTAACCAAGCACATGCTTCGGGTTCACTCTGCGACCGGCAGAAAGTATCATTTCAACAGCTTCTGCTTATGAGTGCTTGGCATACTCACTGCACTTATACAGGACATACCACGGAATTGGTTGCCCAATAAAACTCAAAAATTTTAAGGAGCTTCAGGATGAAGCATATTTCTACTATAAGGCGTTCGCGCCTAACACATGCAATTGCGTTTTCTTCTCTCGCTCTCTTTCAGGCCTGCGGTGGAGGTGGAGGAGAAGGTGTTCAGAGTGAATACGCAGCCCCCGCAATTGAACAAACAGTTGTCGCAGAAGTATCAGAATCAGTTGGTGCTTCGGTTGATGAATTTAAAAATAGCAATCAATTATTAAAGACTCGTGAACTTGTAAATGATGATTCTGTCGATCAATGTACGATGGAAAAAACAGGAACAAGTATGGATAAATTTGCTGATCAAATTAGTCATCACGTTTCATCAATGCTTGAGCCGACACCAGTGAGTGTTGGTGGCATTGGGGCGCTATACGGAGCACCTGTGAGTGATGAGGGTTATGATCCGTCATCTTTAATGAGTCATCGTTTATGTGAAGTCACTCCAGCTTCTTTAAAGAAAACATTGAAGCAAGTTCCTTCATCAGCAACAATTGAAAAAATGAATAAGTTTACACAACAGATGAATGAGTTACGTGATCGTGCTCAACTTGGTGATGTAAACGCAAAAGCAGAATTACAGAAAAAATGGACTAAAGTTTTTAGTTGTCTTAGTTACTCTGAATCGCTGAACACTTCAGATACTGCAACTTCACGCTCTGTCTCCGGTCGATACGCTCCCGCAGACTATGAGAAACCATCGGGAGTTAAGTTTTATGAAGATAAACTTCAGCCACTCGTCTCGCGTTTAAACATTGGAATGTATCAGTTTACTCCTAACAGTGCAGGCAATGTGAGAACATGTTTAAAAGCATGGAACGCGATGAACTCTCAATCAACGAGCTGTAAAGTTTCAACATCTGGAACGCGTGCAGACTTGATTAAGATCTTGGGAAGCTCACAGCAAAGTTTCAATGCTTTCTGTGGAGTACACAAAGTGGTAGAGACTTTTGCTATACAAGCTTATACGAAAAACGCCTCTGCCACCCATCCCTCGAACAAAACGAGTAGTGGATTAAAAGCTCCAGCAGATCGTTGTGTAACTCCATACTTCTACGCTGGTTGGGCCTACAATCACTTTGGTCCCTTACAAAACTCGACTGGATCAAACTTAAAAGAACTACACCAATGTATAGAAGGTGCATAATTTTCTAGGAAGGAAAAAGAAATATGAGACGAACGAAAACTCCCTCTTACTCTCAAAAAATCGATAACCTTTATGGGCCCTTGAGCTTCGCTTGGATGATCAAGGCCCTTCGTGAATCTGCTAAACTTAGCAAAGCTGATATGTCTCAAAAATTGGGAATGACATTAAAAGCGCTGGAAGATCTTGAATCCGGCGCACACATTCCTTCACCTCAACTCGTCCTGCACATTGGAAAAAAACTCGAGGCACTCGGTATTCCAACGGTTGGACTTATTCAATTAGCGGTGCGGGATGCTCGTTATCAGAAGAATGGGGTGATGCGGACTTAATAATTCTAGGGCTTTAAAAATATATTTACTATTCTGTATTTGAACGGCATTTTAGCATGCCAACTATTTACAGATTTGAAGGTTTAAGATTTTTCTTCTATAGTAACGAAGGCAATGAACCGCCTCATGTGCATGTCACCAGGGGGGATTGTGAATTGAAAATTTGGCTTCACAATTTAGTTATTGAGAATAATTATGGATTCAAGATATCAGAAAGAAGAATAATCTTGAAAATTGTAAAAAAACAGAAACATCAATTTCTTGAAAAATGGAATAAGTTTTATGAGTGAAGCTTTTAGAAATTCCCAACCATCACTGCAAATACTTAAAGTTGAAATCAACTCAGAATTTTTAACTGTTCACCTAAGTGACGAAAGAATTATTTCTGTACCCCTTAAAAAATTTCCGAAGTTGAATATAGCAATGAATTCAACAAATGTTGATTTAGCGAGGCAATTCGTTGTCAGTCCTTCTGGCTATGGTATTCACTGGTCGGCACTTGATGAAGATATTTCTATTAAAGCATTTCTTTAGTCTCAAGTAATTAAGTTCTATCTTTTAAAATTAAATCTTCACGTTTAGCTCTTAATAAGTATAAAGATGCAGATAAAATTAGTACACAGACGTTAAAAAGATTAAAGTTTAAAACGATAATTGCGGTTTCTCCGATTACGTATCCCCAATAAGCTGGATGATTAACAATGGCGTATGGGCCAGTTGAAACTAGAAGTCGTTTTGATGGTGAAATTCCAAATGATTTTCCAAGACATAATAATGAATAGACAGACCAACTGTAAGAAACTACAACAATAATTCTTAAAATTCGTTCAGCCACATCGCCTTCGATAAGTGCATTTCCAGAAACATAAGTAAGTGGCAAGAATGTAGATAAATAAGCGATTGCTGTAAAAAAAATGGTATCTTTTTTTACAGCTTTATCTCTATTCAAAAAAAGATAACTAATTATTAAAGCTCTTGCGAAAACAAAAATCCCCAAAAATTTATTAAAACGAAAATAGTGAATAAATTCAATTATTCCTAAGCCTAGAAAAAATAATGAAGGTATCAAGGAGGTATTATTAAACACCTGGCCCTGAACCAACGTTAGACTTGCTAGATTCTGAGTTTTCAATTGGTTTCGGAGCTGCAACTACAGAGCAAATACCGAGAGCTAACAATAAGGTCGAAATAAGTATTTTCATTGATTATCCTCCGCTTAAAGCTCGGATAATATTGCCGATTCGATTTCTTTGAAAGTTTTTTTAAACAACTCTGTATTTTCTATCCAAGGGAAGTGTGAATGGAGTGGAAGAGAGACAATCGTCTCTTTGGAATATAGGTCCTCACATAAGACTGTAGGACATAACTTATCGAAATCTGAATTAACCATTAAAACATTTTTAATCTTTTGGTTGTGTTGGGAAAAGTAGTTAAAAAAGAACCTATTGCCCCATTCATAAAATTTCCAGTCGAAACCACAGTTATCTATTAAACTGTCGTATACGCTTTCGTGTTTCTTTAATGCATAGTATGGGCGCCAAGCTTTGAAGAGTTTTTTAAAGCTGTCATTGCTTTTATTCATTGAGTAATTTTTTTCTGCGATTTCAATTATAGATTTTTCTTCAGCTGTGAAATGTTCAGATTCTTTTTGAGCAATTTCGAAACAAGTTAGACTAGGAGAAGAGCAGAGCAGAATAACTTTGCAATTTCTCTTGAGCCTGATTGATTGTAATAACATTCCTGCAGATGAATGCCCAAGCAAAACTACATTCTCAAATCTATCGCAGAAATAATTAATATCTGCTTCAATATTCTCCAATACAAATTCATCTGCTAATGAAGGATATTTGAAGAAATCAAAAGTGTGAATTGTACCTTGTAGGTCTATTTTTTCAAAAATTTCTGCAAGGTAATCCGAACTCATTCCTGGACCTCCAGGAATAAGTAACCAATTAATCTTGCTCCCCGAGATAATTTTATTTACTATTGAACCATTAGGCATTGAGATTTTCATAACAGGATTCATTATTAGACTCTTGGTAATTTTTATATTTTCTATTTTATCATCAGCGGAAGTTCTTTCAAGTGACAAAATACGCCTACCGCTTCAATACATTCCTAGCAGTCTGGTCCCTTCCCTGTGTAACGATACCAGTTGTCAGTTTGTACTCAATAATTCAGCAGATGGATTAGTCGGCTGGAATTTTAGTGATGGACTATACCCGCAAGTGGCTTCTTCGTGGAGCGAGTTATATAAAGGCTTGGTGGAATTTTCCTTACGCTTAGATTTGAAAGGTTATGATGGTAATGCCATAACTTGTTTGGATGTGAAAAACATTTTTGAAAGTTACATGTCAATCAAAGGTCCATTCGAGATAAGTTATAAAAAAATAAAACGATTAACTTGTACATCAAAATACAAACTAGAAATTGAAAGTGATTTCAGTACTAAAGAATTATTGAAATTTCTAGCAGGGCCACAATCTAAATTAATAAGAGTTTCTAGTGGAAATCGAATTAATGGAATTGGTCCATTTTCAGTAAGAATATTCAGAGATAAAATTTTATTGGATCGTAATAATTTTTACTATAACAAAGAAGTAATTTCTTTAAAAACGATTGAATTGCATCAAAGTTCAGACAAAAATTCAATAAAACTTTACACTCAGAAATTTTTTGATCTTGTATTGCTATCTAATCTAAATACTTCAGAAACCATTTCAAAGTTTGTTGATATAGTGGAAACTCCATTGTGGTCTACATGGGGGATAGCTTTTAATCAAAAGATAGCTCCCTTTGAAAATGCAGCCTTGCGTAGATGTTTAATTGATTCTGTTAGTCCAAATAAATGGGTTGAAAAATTTTACCCTAAAAATATTCCAGCATATGGGCCAGTACCTTTTGGCTTATTGGGGTACAGTTCAAAACCTCAATCCAGCCAAAAGAAATCGAGAAAGTTTAATTCTAAATTTAAAATTTATTTGCCATTAGAATTAGAGCAAGCCTCAGCGATTGGGTCTTGGTTGAAAAAAGAGATGTCTAATTGCACGAGTGTTGGGAATATTTCTATTGTAATTATTTCTTTCGATAAAATGTTAAAAAAATTTAACAATAAAGAATTATCTGCCTTTCTCATGTCGTTCAGTAAAGAAACCATTAGCGACGAGCAATACTATAAAAGTTTTTATTCAAAAGGATCAGAAAATTTTTATAATAATTCTTCGAAGAGAAGTGAGGAATTGCTTTCTAAGATAAATTTCGATGCTCGAGAGGATCTAACTTTAATTAGCGAAAAAGTAAGAGCTAGCTTATATTTGGATGCCCTAATGATTCCACTTATGCATCCTATTCATCGCTCATTGATTAGAAGCTGTATAAAAAATGTTATTTTGAATCCCATTAATGAGGGCTATTTTTTAATAAGAAATGCAAAAAATTTATGCAATTAAAATCACTGACTTTATTAATTAAAAAAGATTTTTATAAGTTCTTCTATGTACCATCAATACTTCTTGCATTGCTTTTCACGATTTTACTTTTTTTATTAAACTTTAAGAGCAAAAACTTTGATGATCTTCAATCGCTGCGTGTAGTAGAGAAAACACTTGTAAATTCCTTATTAAGTTTTCAAACTTATGAAACTACAATTTTAATTAACTCATTAATGGAGTTTCGTGAATGGGATGAAACTTTTTTAATTAACAAGGACAATATTATACTATTTGCATTTCCTAGTAAGAATATTGAACATGTTGGAAAAGAATTTAATCAATTCTGTTCAAATGAATATTCCTTATTTTCCCAAAAAATGAAAGTGGCTAAGATTTGTTATTCTCGCAGTTGGTTCAGCTATTTTGATCGATCGCATCTCTTATTAATAGGTTCATTTTTTGGCTTAATGTTTGTGTTTATTTCGTTGAATAGAATTATTCTCAAAAGATTTGAGTATTTTTTCCAAAGGATATCTAATGCTATTAACCTCCTTCATGTAGATGTTGAAAGTGATTATTCTGCAATGTTTTTGGAGGAAGATTTAATATTTAAATCAGTTAAAACAAAACTAGAACTTCAAAAAAGAAATACAGCAAATTCGGTCAGAGTCGAAGTTGCAGAGCAAGTATCTCATGATATTAGATCGCCTCTAGCTGTAATTAATTCGATCACAGAAAACTTTATTGATCAATCCAAGCCTGAATATTCGATTTTGAAAAAATCATTCACAAGGGTTGAAAAAATCTTGAGTGATCTCATGATTGGAAAAAACTTTTTAAGTAACAAAATTTTAGATGGACATGCTTTTTCAAATGTTAATGAAATAGTTGAAACAATCTTCGTTGAAAAAAATCTATTAATTAATATAATGAATCCTTTGATAAAAATTAGCTTAAACTTGGATTTCGACTCCATAGTTTATATTAGGGCAAACGATGTTGATCTTCTTCGAGTGCTATCTAATCTAGTAAATAATTCAATAGAATCTTTCAAGTACGACGGTAAAATTTCATTGAGTTCTCACCTTGAGTCAAGCAAGGTTGTAATAGTTGTTAGTGATAATGGTCCAGGAATTCCATTTCATATTTTTGAAAAAATTGGAGAGAGAGGATTAACTTTTGGAAAGGAAAATTCTAAAAGTGGTAGTGGTTTGGGACTTCCATATGCAAAAAAAATTATTGAAGGCATAAAAGGACGTTTTGAAGTTAACTCGTCTGAGAATGGCACTAGTATTAAAATTAGCATTCCTTATGAACTGATTCTGGCCAAGGGAGACAGCATTGAGTATTTATACATTGAAGACGATGAGCTTTCCAGAGAGACTTGGAAAATAAAAGCACTGAAAAGGGGAATAAATTTTTTATCAATTGAATCCCCCTTCCAATTTGAAAGTATTGAATCGCTTTTAACAAAAAATACTAAAATCTATATTGATAATGATTTTGGAGATGCCAATATTACCGGTGAAAAATTTGCTATGGAACTAAGTTCGCGCGGATACACCAATCTAAGTATATGCTCAGGCCATGGTCCAGAAAAATTTAGCCACTTATCCTGGTTGAAGTATAGCCCAAAAAAATGCCCATTTTAAAATGTTATTAATTTCAAAGTGCACAACGCGTCAGGTAGACAAAAAACTTGATGAAGCACTGAATTGCCAGTAAAACCGACCTGATTAAAAATTCAGTCGGAGACCCTCATGCTTATCAAGAAAATCGCTCATACTCTTCTCGCTATCGTTGCTCTTTATTCAGCCGAAACAAACGCAGCGACAATCAATGCAAACACTTGTTCGTTGGGTGTTTTACCGTTGGGAAGTGCAATGATTCTTGCTGAAAAACGTGATGAGATTTTTGCGGCATTCGAAGCGAAGGGATTTTTCCCAACTGAACTTAAGACTCCAAAAGAAATGAAAAATTTTGAGTTTATTGCTGATGGATCTGTTGATTGCAATTCAACTTATTTTGGTATTCTCGCGCAGACGACAGTTAGACTTGTTGAAACAGATTCAAACAAAATCGTAGCTCGCGAAACTACAGCGGGTGTTATGGATATGTTTTCTTGCAAGATTGAATTGCTTAAAGCAATCGCAGCACTTCCTGAATGTAAAATCAAATAATGAATCTCGTTCAATATTTAAAAGATCCAGGGTGGCTTGAAGTTTTAAAAGACGAGTTTCAAGCACCTTATTTCAAAGAACTCGAAAAAAAATTAGAGAAGGCCTGCAAGGAAGGAAATGTTTATCCTACCAACGATAATCTTTTTTCTGCTTTCAATCTCACTCCATTTGAAAAAGTCGAAGTCGTTATTCTTGGGCAAGATCCTTATCACGGACCTGGACAAGCGCACGGTCTTTGTTTTTCGGTTCAAAAAGGGGTGAAGGTTCCTCCTTCGCTGAAAAATATCTACAAAGAAGTCGAAAGCGATTTGGGTTTAAAAATGCCGGAGCATGGTTATTTGGAGGAGTGGGCAAAAGAAGGTGTGTTGCTGTTGAATGCACATCTCACAGTTGAAGATGGAAGTCCTATGGTCCACAAAGATTTTGGTTGGGATCAATTTACTGATCGTGTGATTGAAATTCTCAATACAAAAAAATCTAATCTTGTTTTCATGCTGTGGGGAAGCCCAGCTCATAATAAAGCTAAGAACGTCGATGTTAAGAAACATCTCGTCTTGAAATCTGTTCATCCATCACCACTTTCTTCATATCGCGGTTTTTTTGGAAGCAAACATTTTTCACAATGTAATGATTACTTAAAAACGAAGAACAAAAAAACCATCAACTGGTCTCTTACATAGTTTTCAATTTTTCTTCTAACCAAATTAATTCTGAATCATTGGGATTTGCGGCTTGGGCCGCAGGAAGTGCGGCTTGGCATTTGGGAATATTCAAAAGAGCAAAGTAGGTGAGAGTAAGACCCTTAAGCATAAAAGGATCTGTGGGCTTTAGAGCGAGCCCTGCTTGATAGGCCAGCAAGGCCCCTTCGAAGTCTCGAATATGGAGTTTCATCCAGGCAATTTCTCTGAAGTCCACACTCTTATCATCACTATCTTTAGCTGCACTTTCAAAAAGGGCTATAGCTTCCAGATATTTTTGTTCGCCCGCAAGTTTCCATCCTTGTTCGCGACGTTTGTAGAAAAAATCGACAGGAGGAAGGGATTGAACTTCATTCAAAAGTTTTGCGAGTTCAGGAAGGGCCGAAGCAAAAGTTTGATTACGTTCTTTATCTAAAATATCAGTGTAAAATTTGAAGTTCTTGAGTAGTTGTTCGCTATCAGGATGAAAATCATTTTTTAAAGCTGTTATGATTGATTCAAGATTATGCTTTGTCACTTCAATGGCCATTAATCGTGGGCAGTTCTTTTTCACTTCTACCAGCTTGGCCACGGCTGCTTCACGCACATTCTTCGGCAAAATTCTGATGTTTAAATGCATTGGGAATTCTAAAAAAGTCACATGAATGGGAGTTTCTGAAAATTGATAACCTTCATTGAGAAGAGATTCAACTAAAGTGTAAACCTTATCAACATAGAGTATGTTGTACACTTGAATGGTAGGTGAAAATTGATAGAAGAGAAGTTTATTCTGGGGTCTTCCAGCATATACATCTTTGAAGTTTTTTAAAACGACATCAAAATTTGAAGGGTATCTAATGTAGTGAAAAGCTTCGCCAGTAGCATCCATACTAATGTTGATTGTGAAGGCAAAAAAAACGGATTGATAGCCTTGTATTTTTTGGAAATTAACCTTGGTGAGATTAGTTGTGACACAAATGAAAATATTTCTCGCAACATTATTAAGAACACAGAGATCCATAATATTGTAGAAACCTTCTGAAAGGAGAGGTTCTCCTCCAACAACAGAAATTTTTCTCAAAGTGGGAAGAAGTGAATTAAATGATTTGAGGAATAGCGGATGATTTTCCCAAGTCGTAATGTCATCAAGTGCAACACCCAGGTCTGCATCGACAAAACTTGTATTAGAAAAATTCTTGAATGATTCTTCTTTCGCTACAATTTTTTTAAATTCATTGTGAACTTGGTTTGAATCTCTCGGCTGACACATTCTGCATCTAATGTTGCAAATGTTATTCAGTTTTAAATCTAAAATGACTGGTCTATATTTATGTTTTGAATCGTAGATGTCTGCGTATTCAATTTTTTCTTCGTTACTGTAGATTCGCTGGGAGTCTCCACCATTAGCTTCAACTTGATAACATTGTCTGCAACCATCAACTTTTTTACCGTTGATCATTTTTTCACGAATGTCTTTCATCATTTGAGAATTATAAATCTCATCAACATCGTTTTTAGAAATGTTGTACGGGGTTTTGTTCTCATCACGTAGAGCTTGTTCGAACAAGCAACAAGGCAATACGGCCCCAGATGGAGTAACAGCGAGAGAAGTAAATGCTTTAACACAGAATGAAGGATTACATTTCAATTTCTGTATTGTTTTAAGGTCCATGAATTAAGATGCTCTTAGTTTGTACTTTTACTAATATTTAATTATTATATCAGAAGAATGAAAAGAGATTTCCTATCATCCATTTGTCCTCTTCCTTGGTTGCATTTTAGCGCCCACTTAGATTCTACCATGAGAATCTGCTGCAATACCGATGGAACAGGTTTCATATTGGACAACGAGGGGAAAACACTGAAACTTTCGGATGTTCAGGACCTAAAAAGTTACTTTAATCTCGATTATTATAAAAATATCCGCGCTCAGATGCTAAGAGGCGAGAAACCTCAGTCTTGTAACAAATGTTACGAAATTGAAAAATATGGTAGTCGTTCAGTCAGGCAAGATTATCTCGATTATTATTTGAACGATGAAAATTGGGCCTTCCAATTGTTGAAAACCGACAAAAATACCGGTGAAATTGAACCAAAAGTTCAATCTCTCGATTTAAGTTTGTCGAACAATTGTAACTTAAAATGCATCATGTGTTCTCCTTCTGCTTCGTATCCTATTAAGGAAGATTATGCGACTTTGGGTCTTCCGTACTACAATGATTTCGTAGAGGGCGCTCGCAATAATTGGAAAGACACCAGTGCTATTGATCGAGTCATGCCTGAAGTTGCAAAAGACCTTCGTCAATTTCTCACAACAGGTGGCGAGCCTTTTTTAAGTAAAGAGCATTTTAGAATTTTAGAACTCATTGTTGCGAGCGGAAGGGCTTCAGAAGTTAAGTTGAGTTATCACACGAATTGTACTGTGAGAAATGATAAACTTTTTGAACTTTGGAATCATTTTGAATCTGTTTCAATACATTTTAGTATTGATGCTTTCGGACCTCTTAATGAGTACATTCGTTTCAAAACGAAATGGGCCGATGTTGAAAAGAATGTGTCCATGATGGTAAACCATCCAAAAACTCATTGCGAAGTTCACACAACGATTCAAGTATTGAATGTTTTACAATTGCCTGATCTGTATGAATGGATCAATACCATTCCTAATATTCCAAAACTTCCATTCCATATCTGGATGGATCAACCGAATTGGCTCCATTTAAGTGTTCTCCCGGCTGAACTCAAAAAGGCTGCCCTGGAAAAATTGGAAGCCTACTTTGCAAAACGCGCTTTTACAGATGATCAGTGTCGAGAGCGAGTGAATCAAATCACATCTTATTTAAGACGTTCGATCGAAGAACCGTGGGATGAAAAGAGTTGCGAAGAATTTAAAAAACTTATCAGACAATTTGAAAAATTAAGAAATACACCTGCCATTGAATCTCTCGTTCCAGAGTTCCATTCACTACTAGCTAAATAACATTTCAAAATCTTTCATTGTGAGACGACCGGAGAAGACTTGATCATCATCAGTTGAGAGTAGATCAGAGAACAGCTGTTTCTTTTCTTCTTGTAGCTTCAATACTTTCTCTTCCACCGAATCTTTGATAATCGGACGGTAAACTGTCAGAGTATTTTTTTGACCAATTCTATGTGCACGGTCGATGGCCTGTGATTCAACTGCAGGGTTCCACCAAGGGTCCATGATGAAAACGTAACTGGCAGCTGTTAAGTTTAGCCCCACACCACCTGCCTTAAGAGAGATAAGGAAGATAGGTGTTTTTCCAGATTGAAATTGATCAACTTGTTCCTGTCGTTTGTTAATACTTTGTGATCCATCGATTCGAGAGAACTTCCAGTGTTTTTCACGGAAGAAGTGTTGAATGATGTCGAGATACGTTGTGAACTGCGAGAAGATAATCGCCTGCTGTCCTTCTTCCAAAATTGTTTCCAATGTTTCCATCAGAAATTCAATTTTAGTTGATTCTATATTTTTGTAATGTTGTTCAGCACCGCGATTTTGCCATAAGCAGTTCTGACGAAGCTGAAGTAGTCCACGAAGGATCTCGCCATATTTCGCTGAAGTCGTTGAGTTGTTGATGCGCGCACGGATTGAAACAATGTTTTGCTGATAATATTTTAATTCATCAGGGCTTAGTTCAAGGTAAACATTATTTTCAATTTTCGGTGGAAGATCATGAAGTACTTGCGCCTTTGTTCTTCTTAAAATGAAAGGCGAAGCCGTCTTACGGGCAATACCTCTCGTTTTCGTGTTTGAAACTGCTCTTACGAATTGTAAGTCACCCCAGATCCCTGGAATAGAAAGATCGAGAATATTGTAGAATTCCGAAAGATCGTTTTCCACAGGTGTACCTGTTAAACACACACGGAAATCCGCTTGAATTTTTCTGGCCGAAAAGGCTCCGAGAGAACGTACGTTTTTCAAATGTTGAACTTCATCGAGAACAAGAATATCGAAGTTGATGTTCGCAAACACTGCTTCCGATTCTTTTTTCATAACTCCATACGAAGTTAAGATAATTTTTTTATCGTTAGGAAATTCGCGCGAGCCACCGTGATAGATGTACATATCCATCTGGGAGAACTTTTGAATCTCTTTTTCCCAGTTAAGAAGAATCGTCACCGGACAAACGATTAGCACTCGTTCGATTTTGTCATAAATTGATTGGAGGAAAGTAATGGTTTGTAGTGTCTTACCAAGACCCATGTCATCCGCAAGACAAGCACCAAGCTTATGTTCGTAGAGAAAACGAAGCCAATTGTAACCTGTTTGTTGATAAGGACGTAAAACACCTTGCAGTTGGGTTGGGAGTGGATATCCCGGCATCTCTGTGAGATTCGCTAACTTTTCACAAAGCGCGATATCTTCTGGAGAAAGAGCACCGTCTATTCCTAGTTTTCTCAATTCGAATAATTCAAAAATGCGAGCGCGATTAAAAGGGAGTATGAATTTTTTGAAAGATTTGCTGCCATCAATTTCTGTTTTCGTTTCTGTGGCTTCATACTTGGTGTACTTTTGCATGAAACGAATCAGGTCTTTTTGTTCTTTCGAAAGAAGGATCAAGCCTTTTTTCGTGATAACCATTCCTGCTTCCAGATCGGCTTCTTGAATAACAGCTAAGTCATCTTGATCAATGTTTAATTCTAAGTCGAACCATTTTGTACTTGAGGATCTACGTTCAAAACGAATTCGAGAATTCCATTTAGAAATCTCATGGCGATCGTAATAGATTTCAATCCCTAAGAGAGAAATCTTGCGGTGAAATTCCGCGAGCCCTTGAAAGACAACAACAGGTTGAACATCGTATTTAATTTTTTTCGAATCTGAATCTAAATGTGCGTAACGGAAGAACTGGTCACCGAAAAACTCAATCATCGAGAGAAATAATTCTCTGATGAGCTGATTATCAAAGCGGCAGAGAATGTTGTTGTCTTGATCATAAACAATAGTCTCTCGATCTTTCACAACTTCACTGATCAAGGTTTGGGCCTTTACTTTTTTAGATGATGAAACAATATGTTTTTTGTAAGTTTCAGTGTTGTTTTTCAAGCTATCGGCGACAGCGAGAACAAACTCGTAAGCTTCTTGTTTCTTTTTAAAATGAGAGAGAACGCCTGTATTAAAAGTGAAGAGTGTTAAGAAGTCAGATGGTACAACTAACAAATCAGATTCATCAAAGAATTCTAAGCTTGCGTGCAGTAATCCTTTTTTCTCAGCAGGAGAGAGAGTCACTCGGCATTTTGGTTTAATCGAGCGAATTTCTTCCAGAGATTTTCCTTCTATGAATACTTCAACCTGGGAAAACAATTCGAGTTCTTGAATGTTGCTTAAAATATCGTTTATCCCATAGGTAAAAAGATTTAAGCGAATTCGTTGAATAAGAATTTTGAGTTCACTAGGAATGTGGAAAACAGTTCCTTCTTTCCAATTGAAAATGTAAATGTTTTCGAAAATTGTTATTTCACTATAAATTTTCCCACCTTGCTGCATTTTAAATCGCACTTTTTCATCGTGGTGAAGATGGAGTTGCAATTTACCGCGGAAGGGTTCAGGCATTGGAAATGGAACAACTTTTTTATTATGAAGGAGATATTGAAGACTTGAGTAAGTAGGGGCAGCCGGTGCCCCGATGAGTTGGTGAGGACCATTGATAATGGTTCCATATTCAGCAACGTTCACACCAAAACTCGAATTTATGACAATCGGCGGAAGTTCGCTGTCGTTTTCCTCAATTGAAACTTCACCTTGAGACTCAATATAGAGCTGAACATGATAAGTAATGAAAAGAGCGACAACATGGGCGCAATGATTTTCGGCAGTCCATGGATGACAGTCACAATTTGATGAGAATGGGCCTTCGATTGAATCTTCCAATCTCTTTTTATAGACAATTTTCGTCTCGTGAGCGCGATCATCGCGAACTAAACCACTTACAATGTAATAAGTTTCTGGCGTACCCTTCTTAAATGAGATAGAAACGCGCGAGAGTTTGAAGAGGCGCAATCCATTTTGAATGAGCGCCGGAGAAAAGTATTTTTTACTTTCTTCAGTGATACTTTCTGGAATTGTCCACACTCTATCGTTCATCATTCTCTCTTGATATTTCTCTTGAATTTGTCTTGAGGTGAGAAGAGATCAAGTGGCTATTATACAATATCTCTTAGAAAATTGCTGATACTATATTATTGTATTTGAAGATAATTCTTCTGGTAAAATCGTGAAAAGTGTGAATGAAATGAGGTCTTCGTCGTGTCTTTGATCCCGATTGAAATGTCAGAGTACTCCAAGGAAGTGAAGTCTCGCTACATTAAGCCCTTCAGCATAATCCTGGCCGGCATGGCCTTGTTCAATTGCTATATCTATCATTTCATTTACAAAGCGCCAGATCTAGCCGCGATTTGTTTTCTTTGTTCAATAGCCGCCGTTTTTGTTCCCTTCGTTAAACGCAAATCAAGTTCTTATCTCTATGTGGCCAATTATGTCGTGTTAGTTGTGTTCGTGTGCGTAACATTCCTCGCTGTCTATACTGGCGGAATTCTTTCTAACGCAATTTGGTGGCTGGGTGCACTTCCTCTCGTAGCATCGTTTCTCATGAGCGCTTTTTTTGGAGCTGTGTGGTTCATCATTATCATGTTGAACTTTTTGCTCATCTTTTATCTCGGCACAAAAGGGATACTGCCGCAAAACATTCTCATAGATCAGCCGCCTGAAGGACGAATGATTGTTTCTTTTACACTCAACTCTGGATTGATCGCTTTTTTTTGCGTGTTGGCCGATCTTATTCGCGATCGTGCCTTTTTGGAAAAAGAAGAACTTCGTCTTAAAACTTTCCAGTTGAACCAAATGGCTTCACTTGGAAAAATGGCTTCAGGAGTGGCCCACGAAATTAATAATCCTCTGACTGTTATTAGAGGAGCGCAGCTTCGCATCTTGCGTATGATTGAATCTCCTGCGCCGATAGATAAATCTCTGCTGACAGACTACATGTCTAAAGTTCATCGTAACATTCTTCGTATTCAGGATGTAACTGGTCTACTAGGAACGATTTCTGAAAAAGCGCGCGATCGCACGATCTCCTCCATCAATGTCAAGAAGATGCTCGAAGATGTGATTCAGATGCGTATGGAAGAAATCCATAAATACAACATAACGCTTGTAACCAAATTTCCAGAAGAACCTCTCTATTACTGCGGGATCTTCTCAGAAATTTTTCAATCGGTTCTCAATATTATCGAGCATGCAATTTATGAGTTGAGAAACTCAGAACGTCAGCTTCGCCATTTGAAAATCGAGATGGTGAAGACTGATCCATTTGTCATTATCCTGGTTGAAGATGATGGGGAAGGCATTCCTATGCACCTCAGGCATCAAATCTTTGATCCGTTTTTTAAAGCGAAGAATTACGAGGATAATAAGGGATTGGGGTTGAGTTTTTCTTACAATGTTCTTAACAGCTTAGGTGGACATTTAGAGTTACTTAATTGCCAGCAGGGAACGTTGTTTCAAATTAGTTTGCCGAGACATCAGCAGTAGCTAGAAACTAAAAAGGCTCCCGTAGGGAGCCTTTTAGATTGCCACTAGCTCGAACTCTAATGACAAAAATAAACTTTTTATTTGCTTCGCTAGCGCAGTAAAAATGCTCCACTGGAGCATTTTTTCGAGCTAGTTATCTACATAACTCTTAAGTAACTTGGCTCTCGACGGATGTCTTAGCTTACGAAGCGCCTTCGCTTCAATCTGACGAATACGTTCACGAGTAACGAAGAAATCCTGACCTACTTCTTCAAGAGTGTGATCTGATTTTTCACCGATACCAAAACGCATACGAAGAACTTTCTCTTCACGTGGAGTAAGAGTTGAAAGAACAGCTCTCGTTTGTTCTGAAAGCGTAATCGACATTACAGCGTCAGCAGGAGAGATGATCTTCTTATCTTCGATAAAGTCTCCAAGAGATGAATCTTCTTCTTCCCCGATTGGAGTTTCAAGAGAGATTGGCTCTTTAGAGATCTTTTGAACTTTTTTAACTTTATCAACTGGAAGTTCCATTTTTTCAGCAATTTCTTCCGGAGTTGGTTCGCGACCAAGTTCCTGGATAAGTTGACGAGATGTACGAACCATCTTGTTGATCGTTTCAATCATGTGAACCGGAATACGGATTGTACGGGCCTGGTCAGCGATTGCTCTTGTAATCGCCTGACGGATCCACCAAGTCGCGTATGTCGAGAATTTGTATCCACGACGGTACTCGAACTTATCAACCGCTTTCATCAGACCGATGTTTCCTTCCTGAATCAAATCCAGGAACTGAAGACCACGGTTTGTATATTTCTTTGCGATCGAAACAACGAGACGTAGGTTAGCTTCAACAAGTTGAGCTTTTGCTTTATCGGCTTTTGTCTCACCTTCGATGATGATCTTATAAACTTTTTCGATTTCAATGAATTCCATACCAGCATCGATCGTGAGACGACGAAGCTTACGAAGGATATCTTCTTGGTTACGAATCAATTGTTCGATTTTTGCATCAGTCGTGAAGAGGTCTTTAGCAAGCTTGCGCTTGAAAGCATCGTCTTCCATAACTTTTTCATAAAGAACTTTGTAATCTTCTGAACCGCTTACTTCAAGGAACTTGAAGATACGATCTTGTTGATCGAAAAGTTCTGTGAACTGAAGGTAGTATTTTTTAACTGGCTCAACGAATGAGTTGATGATTTTACGGTTGAACGTAAGGTCAGCAAGCTCAAGGCTGATTTCATCCATACGCTTTCTTTGTTCAGCGTTAAGGGCCTTAAGTGTTCCGTCAGCTTTTTCTGCTTCTTGAAGCATGATATTGATTTGATCGATTACATCGTAAATACGATCTTTCGTCTTTTTGATATCTGCTGGTGAAGATTCGTCATCAAGACCACGAACAAGTTCTTTTACGAATTCTTGTGGGTTTTCCTGAGTTTCGATTTTTTCACGAAGCTTTCCAACTTCTTTCAAGGCGTGAGTTGAAGATAGAGCTGAAAGGATAATTTCTCTTTCACCTTCTTCAATTTCTTTTGCAATAACAACTTCGCCTTCGCGAGTTAGAAGGGCAACGGAACCCATGCGTTTTAAATAAAGTTTAACTGGATCTGTCGAAGCTGATCTTAATTCAGCTTTTTCTTCACGTGAAAGAGCTTCTTCGATGATTTCAGTTCCGTCGAGGCGAATGCCTTCTTCGTCCTCATCGTCTTCAACAGCACTTTCCATGACGTCGATTTTAAGTTCAAGAATACGGTTCATCACTTCATCGATATCAGAAGCGAGAACGATACCTGCTGGAAGAGCGTCGTTGACTTCTTCTGCAGTAATAAAAGCCTGGTCTTTTCCTTTCGTCAGAAGACGGTTGAATTCTTTTGAATTCAGGAATTGAGCAACGGCTGGTGAAATTGGGCTACTCATTTTGGGAACTCCCTTGCGCTATTTGAGATTAGGTTTGGTATGTTTTAAGCTTTGTATATTTTTTTCGATTTCTAAAAGTTGGTTTAACAAGCTCGTCATCATTTCTTCCGATTCGCATGTGAGTTGAAGTTTTTTGATCTCATCTCGTTTTAACTTCAGCTGTTCAGTTTGTAATTTAACTTTCATATCGTGAATGATTTTAACTTTAGTTTTTGAATCAACATCACGAGGTTTAAAATTATAAAACGCACTTGTTACAGTTTCTCTTAAATCAATCGAGTACTCTGGTGAGTTCGTGAGATTTAAAACGACAGCTTCATATTCGCCATCATCAACTTCCATCGTAATTTTACGAATTTTTCCAATGTATTTTTTTACCTCATCATTGGTGATTAAATCAAGAAGTTCATGCATTTTATCACTAGAGAGAAGTGAAGGAAGTTGGACTACTTCTTGCAGAAGTAGCTTTTCCATTTTTGTAAGGAAGATTTGTGGGGGAGAAACTTGTTCGTCGAATAGATTTTCTGGATTTTCCAACGAAGATATTGGCATGTCTCCTGCATATTCGAATGATTCTTCCATCGAAACATCTTCAACAACGGCTTTTTTCGCTGAAGGAAGTTTAGCTTTCTCTGCATGTTTGTTTAAATACTCTTGGTAATTACCCATAATCTGGGCTGAATCAGACTTAAGTCCCAATCGTTTGGCGAAAGCGACGATTCTTTCCGTAGCAGATAGGTCGTTTTTCAGAGGAGAAAGGACTTCAAAGGCCTTCTGAAGAAGTTCCAATTTACGATCGAGAACTTCAGGAAGTTTCTCGGGTATGATTTTTTGGAGGAGCACGTCAAAAGCAGGTTGAGCATTCTCAATCTTCTCTTGTAGGGCCAGTGCCCCTTGGGCCTTGAGAAAGTCATCCGGATCTTTTTGCGGAGAAAAGTCGAGATATTTAGCAATGACACCTTTTTCAGCAAGCATCTTATTTGCTCTTTCCATGGCCAGAAAACCGGCCGTATCAGAGTCGAGCGCTAGGTAAACGTTCTTCGTAAACGAAAGAATACGTTCCATCGATGGAGCACCAAAGGCCGTTCCCATGATCGCTACTGAATGGGTGAAACCGTGATTGTACATTGCTATTTGATCCATGTTTCCTTCGACAAGGATGACAGCATCCTTCTCTCTGATCGCGTTCTTAGCAAGGTGGAAGCCATACAGAATATTTCTTTTATTAAAGATAAAAGAATCCACCGAATTCATGTATTTAGCTTTTTGATCTTCTCTCGTCGCTCGAGAAGTGAAGCCTATAACTTGGCCGGTTTGATCCCAGATGGGGAAAATAATCCGATCCCTAAAGGTGTCATAATGGGCATTGGGATCTTGTCTATCTTTTCGAATGAGACCTAAGTCAGTGGCCACAGTGAGTGCGAAACTTCGCTCTTTCTCATTGGGGATGGTTCCCAAATAGTCAGTAATGGAATTCTTATTAGGGGCATAACCAAGAGAGTAGGTCGTTGCGATCTCTTCATTCAATCCACGATTCTTAATGAATTGATTGTAGGCAGGAAACTGTCCTGAAGAAGCAGTTTTGCGGTAAATAAGTGCCGCTCGAGTCAGGATCTTTTTTGCTATATCCATTTTTGGATTAGAGCGCTTTTCTTCTTGGTAAGAATCAAAGTTAATTCCCTGCTTTTCACAGATCTCTTTCATGGCATCGACGAACTCGAGCTTTCTGTGCTTCATCACGAAGCTAATACCGTCACCTGCAGCGTTGCAGGCAAAGCATTTAAAAATCTGCTTTGAATCATTGATGTTCATCGAAGGTTTTGAATCGTTATGAAACGGACAAAGAGACAACAGGGAAGAGCCCGAGCGTTTAATGCTTAGGTAGTTCCCAATGATGCTTGAAATGGGAATTTCTTTAATTCTCTGCTTTAAATCTTCTAATGACATTTGTTTCTTTAAATTAAGCTGATGCTTGTTTTTTCGATTTCAACACGAATGCTTTAATCTTAATTCCCTGTTCAAGGAAAATTTTTTCAAAGCCTGTCGTATATTTGCAAAGCATGTGTTCGGGATGCTCAGCTCTTAAATCTTTGCTCTCAAGCATGATGTCGAACAGACCACATTCTTTAATTTCACGGGCCATCCATTCAGCATAATCATCGTGATCTGTTTTGATATAGAAGATGGCGCCAGGTTTGAGAGTCTTATATGCTGCATTCAAAAAAGGAGCTTGGATCAAACGCTTCTTATGATGTTTAGTTTTAGGCCACGGATCAGGGAAAAAATAAAACAATCCATCGAGCTCATTTTCTGCAAACATGAACTCAATACGTTCACCTTTAGCTCGGAGATAACGAAAATTTTTGTAATCAAGAGTCGCGAGTTTTTTGGCAAGTGCAAAGCTGCGCTTAAATCGATAATCCAAACCAACAAAATGATGGTCGCGATGATCAGCACAGTAATCAATCATGAAGTGACCGGCGCCAGTTCCAATTTCTAAAAAGAGTTTTCCTTCTTCTTTGAAAACTTCTTTATTCCAAATTCCTTTAAAAGCTTCCGCTTCATTATCACGCATAACGAAGTCGGAGAAAGCGCCCAATCGATCGTGATATGGATTCTCATGACGATACTTAAAATCTTCTTTAAAAGAAAAATCTACCATTGTTTAAGCCTTTAAATTGTAAGGGTTTTGACTACCAAGAAAGGAGGGCCTCTGGCAATGGAGCGTGTGTAATGTTTTCAGCGGGACTTGCGCACAGTGTGCCATGCGTTACGATGACATGTCTTTTAAAGATCGGAGGTTATCTATGGTAAAGTCACTTTTGGCCGTTGTGGGTCTTGCTGCTAGTTTTCAAATTTTTGCTCAAACACCCTCGCAAGATCTCAATCAATTTTGTGTGGATCGCGGCAATGCTCGTTTTGCCAAGGAGCTGACCAAATCGTCTTCTAACCTTATGGCCTTCTCAAATCATGGTGGAATTGCCAATGGTGGTGTTTGCTGGTGGCACTCACGCTTTCAACGAAACGCTCTTTATTTAACGACGTATGCTCCATTTAAATCACGACCTACTAAAGCTGAAGCTGAAAAAATAGTGGCTGACATTCGCGACGGTGATGAAGTTATAGAAATTCCCGGGTACAGAAATTTCTCTGAATTTTCTTATTATCACCAAAAAGAAATTCAGCGAGAGTTAGAAAAATGGCAGAAGGGCGATGGAGTTTTAAAATTCAATTGGGTCATCGGACTTTCAGGCGATACTGTTGTGTCGGCGAGCAAAATGAAAGAACTCATGGACGAACTCTATGATTACGTTGAAGTTCAAGGGAACATTGCTTATCAAAAACTTCAGATGAAAGGTGTAACGGCCCATGCATGGCTTGTTGTGAATATGAAAAGATCTGGTAATGGGTATGATCTAGAAGTTCTTGATAGTAATTTTCCAAGTCGTACAAATATTTACCGGTACCGAGAAGGAATGACGAATTTCAGTCACGAGTACTATGGTCAATTCACTCCTTACTTAGAGAGAAAAGGCGAAATGGATAAAGTCATTCTTTCGATCATGAAGCAATGTGAACCAGAAAAATACGAAGCCCAAATGGCAGAAGAAAGAGCAAGAAATCAACCGAACAATGAGTATACTAACTAAAATGAAAAAGGGCCTTTTTAAAGGCCCTTTTTTTTATTCTTTTAGCTTTGCTGCTAGCTCAGAAGTGAGGTCACCTTCGACCCTTTTACCTTCTGAATAAATCATTATAGGTTTTAATTGTCCGCCGTCAAAAACTTTTGCAGCGACATGATCTGGCGAAATTGTATGACGGCCTAGTGCTTTTTCTGTAGGCCAGTCGATGTTGTGGAAAACAACATAGACAATTTCAGAACAAACAATTTCTTTATCCGTCTCAACATCAAAATTAAAATCGTAATCTTTCCCAATCTGCTGGAAAGCGCGAATCAAAAATTCTTTTCTTTGCGCTTCAGATAAAGACTCATCTCTTAAGACAAGCATGTCGTCGATATTTAAGAAGTGATCAAGCGTATTGATTTGCACTCCTGGGCGTAGAGCTTCAATAATATGATGTCCCTCTCTGATCGCTTTTTGGTGAGGTTTTACGACAGGGTGATCCCAAACGCCTGCTTCCTTTAATTCTTCTTCTGTACCAACCCAAAGGGCAACGTGCCCGTAGAAGCCAGGGATGAATTGATCTGTTAAACGAAATGGAGTTTTTTCTAGCAAGATATCAAGCGGCTTCATTTCAGATGCCATTTGTGTTTTTTCAGAGAGTGGAAGTTTTGTCATGTATCCCTTGCGAAAGGAGATCAATCCAACAGTGTTTCCAAAGAATTTACTTGAAGAATAAGTAAAGAAGTCATTGAGGAAACGTGAACGATCAAAAATACGATCGAAGTAAACCCTGAATGAACTTGGATCAACAATTGGCTTATATTTTTCATTCATGAAGTTATAAAACGGGCTTTGAAGAGCGAGCATGTCTAAATACTTTTCTTCTGAACCTACATCAATTTTTTCATTTGTCTTATATGTATGATCCTTCTGGAAAAGTTTGATCGACACATACATTTTATGACGTTGATTTACATCGAAAAAACTGTCAGTGATTTTATCGAATTCAAATTTATAACCTTGAATATCCTGGTTGAGAAGCTTGCGCATTTTTCTGCTGTTGTAATAAGGATATAGACCTACCATATAGCTATCATAAAGAACGAGAGCTGCATTGAGTGAGAGTTTCATTTTAATCAACAGTTCATTACCGCGATTATCAGTTGGATCTATTCTGTAGAGTTGATAGCTCGCCTGAGTAAGGTCATTAGTATTATGTTGATTAACGGTTGTTACTGATGTTTTTGCACCTGGAAGGTATTCTACGGCACTTCCGTTTGAAACGAGTTCTTGATATTTAAAAGCAAAGGCAAGAATCTTTTCTCTCATGGCCACATAAGCTTTAGCGCTCGAATGGATATTTTCAATATCTTCATGAGTGAGTTTTTCTTTTTTTAATTTCTCTTTGTTGTTTTCTGCGAATTCTAATGCTCTTGATCTCCAAACAAGGGCTTCTTCCACATAAGTTTGAAAGAGCTCAATGTCTCGCTGAAGATCAGCGTTCATTCCAATTGAAGCTGGAATACGTTGATAAGCGAACTTACTAGGTTCAATTTTTTGAGTTGTTGAGCAAGAGACTAAGATAAAAAAAATGGCAAAAATTAGTTTTTTCATAGACCTATTTTAGGTCCGACAAAATTTATTCTCTAGAAGGCAAAACTGACCAAAAAAAACCCGCCGAAGCGGGTTCTTGTTAAGCTTTGAAATGATTGCGAACTGTCTGGCAGACGTATTCCATTTCTTCGATGCTCATGTAGGCGAAACAAGGAAGATTTAAGACTGATTGTGAAATGTAGTGAGCATTTCCGAAATCGATACTACCGGCAATATGTCCTTTAGCTCCGCTTTGAAGGCTCATGGCCCCTGGATAAATTGTCCCGAATCCAACGTTTGCCTTCTTCAGCGATTCAATAAGAGCTGGTCTTAGATCTGGATTGATCATTCCCACTGCACAGTAGCCTGTTTCAAAAACATCTTTTCCAGGTGCTAGCATTGGTTTGAAAGGAAGACCTTTAAGATTGTCGAAGTAATATTTAATGGCCGTGCGACGGCTCACGATACGAGCGTCGATGTGTTCAAGAGAAAGTTTTAAGAAGAGTGATTCGTAAGCGCCAATACGTGAGTTCCAGCCAATCATTCCGTGAGAGTAGTGGTCTGTACGTCCGTGGTTGATAAGAATGCGACAAGCTTTGTTCAAGTCTTCATCATTTGTAAAAATGGCGCCAGCATCTCCGGAAGCTCCAAGAACTTTTGCAGGATAAAAGCTCGTCGTTGCGATGAGAGCTCCAGCTAAAAGTGATTGACCCTGAAGTGTTGTACCGAAACATTGAGCACCATCTTCGATTAGAAGAACATTATTTTTCTTAGCGTATTCTCTGATTTCTAATGTCTCTGGAGAAGCCCATCCGTAAAGGTGAACCATGATCGCAGCTTTTGGTTTGAACTGATCAATAGCTTGTTTAAATGTAGCTAGGTCCCAGTGACAAGTTTCGCGATTAACATCGACTGTAATTGGATTTGCACCAACGTTGACGACTGCTTCAAATGTTGCCCAAAAAGTCATATCTGGAACAATTACCTTATCATTTTTTTCTACACCAACAGCTCTTAAAGCAATCTGAATAGCATCGGTACCGTTCGCACATCCGATGGCATATTTAGATCCCGTAAATTTAGCAAGGCCTGCTTCCATTTCGCCTACAATAGGGCCACCGACGAATTGAGTTTTTTCAAATAGCTGGGCAACACCGCTTAGAAAGTTTTCTTTGAAACCATTTTCGAAACGATTAAGAGTAATGAATGGAACTTGGTTAACTGACATATAGACTCGCTTGTTGGTATGAAAATTTCCCTCATTCTCGAATGAATGGAGGGAAAATACAAGCGTAGGTGAAAAAAAAAGCTCCCTAAGGAGCTTGATTTGATTTATTTTTTGTCGAGCATTTCAGAGATGATCATGGCCGCTTTTTTGGCCAACTTCGGATCTTTGATCTTTTCGCTCAGGAGACGTTTCATTCTTTCAATTTCAACTTTATCAGCTTGATTATCGGTAACGATTTTTAAATCAGCTTTTTTCTTTTCAGGAGTACACGGTTTTTCGTTAGTTTTTTTAAGTGCACCCATAAATTATGCTGCCGCTTCTGGCTTTCTTCCATGGTGACGAGAAATTTTGGCCATATGTTCTTCGATAACTTCGAATAGTTCCATTTTTGTAGAGTGAGGGTCCATTCCAGTTGGAAGGGCAGAGTAGATCATGTCGCCTTTGATTTCAGTGAATACGTACCAAGTGTTTCCAAGTTTTTGAAAAAGAACTTCGCTTTGTTGTGTGTTTGATTGTGTGGCTTTCATAATTTCCTCCGTGAAATTAGTGAATCGTTGTCTCTTGCATCTCTTTTCGTGTGTGGCCGTCAAAACTTTAGTCATTTTTTAAAAATTTTTAATTTTTTTTTTACAATCCGATCAATTTGCTTGGTTAATAGTTCGTTTGAAGTCCAAAAAAGAGAGAGGCCTGTACTGTCAAACTACTTTTGATTGTATCGTTTTCACTCCAGAGCGCCGGTACTTCAGCTGCCTTATCAGCCTTCAAAGAGTGAGGAAGATAAAAACTCACATCAGCACCAATAATAAAATCGGTTTTTGGAACCACCGTTTTCATTTGGAAAGTTGAATTCAATACAGGGGAGAGTGAATAACCGGAGAATACACGGTCCTCACTTTCAGTTGCTGATTTAAAACTCACGAGGCTCTTATGATAGTTGTAAGTGAAGCCTGTCCCAACAAGAATGCGTGCATTTGGCCCCTTATAAGTATCATAGGTAAGGAGTGGACCAACTCTAAACTGTGTGCGATTTTCGCTCGACTGAGCGTCACTCTTGTAGAGTGTAGAATTTTTATTTGCTGAGAGAGTGCCTAAAAAGCCAAAATAGATTCGGTCGTAACTGTCGAATGTCACTTTGCGAGTTACAAGTACGCGTCCACCGACTTCATTTTTCAATTCTTGCTCGCTGTAACTCGGATTAAAGGCATATGATGTTTGGGTATTATTCGCCACGAATAAAGAGACTGAAGCCCTTAGAAAACTGGCATTATTGAATGGATAAGTTTCGGGAATGGGCTCTTCCAAACGATAGTCTGTAGGATCGTGTTCGGCAAGAGTGATGGGTTGTTCAGATTCTGTATAGTCGTTTGTCACGATCTTAATAAATTTACTGGGAACGTAAGCCCGATTTCCTACACGATCAAAAGTCGGAATAAATTCTGGTAATTTTCCTTCACGAATGTAATCCGACGGTACATAGACACGTTGACCTTTTCGTACAGTTTGCAACGTTTTTGAGTGAAGACTCGGTTCACTCATAAGTGGTGCTTCAAGAACAATAACAATGGCATCAGACGCATGTGATGAAGATAGATTAATTAAGAGAGAAATCGCGGCAATGGTGATTTTTTTTTTCATAAACTCCAATCGTAGTTATAGCCAAGCATGAAGCCGATTGATTTAACTTTTATTTGTCCAATCTGCGGATTTGTCATAGGTCGATCTGTATTTTTGAGAGTGAGTCTATGCAGGCGATAGTGTGAACCGAAATTAAATTTTCCGTAGTCAGTACTCCAAATTCCTTCGAGTCCGACATCATATAAAAGCGCTTTATATTTTTCTTTGTAAGCTCCCGACGAAGATCGATAGACGGGAGCGAATTCTGCCCCCACGAGAGCGGAAATTGTCATTTCATTTTGTTCAATTACACGATATTGAAAAACAGGTCCATAACTTAAAATGGATAAGCGAACACGATCAACATCGTTTTTCCATGAGGCATTTTGATAATTGAGGTTTGCACCTACAGAGAAAGGATAATCAAGACGAGTGTAAAGTGTTCTTCCTTCAAAACGTGGAGCGAGGACGCTTGATAAGTTAT
>CAMLRB010000016.1 GCA_946482295.1 uncultured Bacteriovorax sp.
TCACAAAGTTGATTACGCTAAAAAATTAGGTGCCAATCACGTCATTGATAAATCGACTCAGGATTTATGGAAGGAAGCAGAAAAAATTTGTCCGCAAGGCTATGACGTTATTCTCGATGCTAATGGAGCTTCAACATTAAAAGATAGTTATTTGCATTTAGCACCATCTGGAAAGCTTCTCTGCTACGGTTTCCACTCAATGCTTCCAAAGACTGGTGGTCGCCTTAACTACCCTCAACTTATCTGGACGTTTTTAAAAACTCCGCGCTTTAATCCGCTCGATATGACGGACAAAAACAAGAGCTTGGTGACCTTTAATTTGTCTTATCTTTTCGACAAACGTGAAATGTTTTTAGAAGCTGTTCATCACATGGTGAAGTTGATTGAGGATGGGGAATTAAAAGGGCCTGCTACCACCGTTTTTGATTTTGAAAACGTTGGAGAGGCCCATAAAGCGATCGAATCTGGTAAAACAACCGGTAAGATTGTTTTGAAGTGTCCTTAATATTTCTTCTAGCGACCAATTTCACACTGAAGAATTTTTTCAATATCGCATGAACATCCACCACATCCACGTGTGGCCCCTGTTGCTTCTGCGATCATTTCCATCGTGTTGTTACCTTGCTTAATTACACGAACAATTTGTTCTTTACCTACTGAGAAACAACGGCACACAGCTTTTTCTTTCGGAGCAGCTGGTGTCGCAGGCCCTGCTGCTGCAGTTGAGCGAGATGCTTCTTCTGCAGGTTTCTCGATAGCAAAGATTTCAATCTGAATGTCTTCTGGTTTTACTCCCAGTTTTATGAGATTGTCTTTTGTCCCTGTAACCATCGCAGGAGGTCCAACGATATAGTATTTTGCATCTCCTGGAAGTTTTGGTACTTCAGCCGCAAGAAACTTGTCATCAATACGACCTTTTGGACCTTTCCAATCTTTGTTTGGTTGACTCAAGATTGTCGTAAGTGAAAGGTTATCCCCTTCTTCCGCCGCTTTTACAAACTCATCTCCAAATGGAATTTGGGATTTGTTTGAGTAATATAAGTGCATCGGAGTATCAAGTTTATTGTCCTTCACGTGTTGAATCATACTTCTAAAAGGAGTAATACCAATACCACCAGCAATCATAACTGTAGGTTTTGTTGGATCAAAATTCATTGATCCCTTCGCCTTACTCAGACTTACTGATTGACCAGGTTTTAACTTCATTAACGATTGTTTGAATTCTGAATCAGAAACACCAACCGCAAATTCAATCTTGTCTTTTTGAGGTGCACTTGCAAGTGAAAGAACGCGGAAGTCTTTTCCAGATGGAGTATCAACTTCAACTCTTACCGCAGCACCTGGAGTAAGTTCTAAATCTTTCGGACGATCCACTCTTAATAGGAATGTATTATCCGTTACACTTTGAGCAAGCTGCACCGTCGCTTCTCCCGGAGCTTTATGTTCAACAACAAAACCTTCTTGTGCATTTTTAAAACGTACTTTAAGTTCTGGCTTACTGCGAACAAACTTGTTGTTCATAATCTGATAATCACGAAGCGTTTCCTGAAGTGACAACTGAATGAGAGCATTTGTTTTGGGATCAAGACCTGTGCGCAGTTTATTAATTTGTTTTAACACTGCTTCGGCTTCTTTTGATCCGTATACTTCAGCACCTTTAAAATTATTGAAGAGGTTTGTAATAAGACCTTCAATGAGTGGTCCTTGTTCCTTTTCAACTTTTTTAAGCGCTAAGAATTTTTCTCTTTCTTCTGGAGTCCAACGGGCCAGGTCTTCACGTTTTTTACGTTCAACCACATTCATTTCTTCAATGGCCTTTTTCTTTTCAGCTGTAAGAGGGACTGATTCAAGGTCTTCCAGCGTTTTCACTGGTGAATCAAAAATCTTTTCCATTGTTTTAAGAGGGACAGTTCTTGTAAACTGACGGACTTTATTTTCAACGAATAAGTGAGTGATCCCTACTTCGGCCATGGCCGCTGCGTTTTCAGAGAGAACGTCACCCGAGCTATTAGATGTTGATGCCTGCTTTTTAAGATCCATGATCTTATCAAGCATTTCTTTTGTACGTTTTCCTGTTTGGTTACCGAAGAAATATTTGTAACCAGTGGCAAAGATCGCCATGTGTTTCGTTTCATCCTGACGAACTTGGTCGACCCATTTATTAGCTCCATCTTTTGAGTGAGCGCGCATATAAAAGTAAATTGAGTTTGCGTTCCACTCAGATGAGTTTCTTCCCGCTAAGTGCTTTAAAGCGTAGTCAGCATCTAAGTAGTCACCACGTTTATCTGCTTCATAAGTTTTTGCGTCTTTTGCCTTTTGACCAGTCACCTGTTCAGAGAAACGACCTACGGCATTTTCGTGACGTTTTTCCTCACCACACCAAACGTTAGTACAGAAAGGACCAACTTCATGTGCAGTTCCGTCCTCAATGGCCTTAGCTGATTTGGCCTCGAAGGCCAGATACTCTTCTTCATTTTTTCCCATGAATCGAGAGATTGATGGAATAAGACCGCGTAGAGCATCACCTGAGTTTGTCGAGTAACCGTGGATTGGTGCTTCAGTTTCAGAAGCAAACGCCGCCATTCTCGCCCAAAGATCGGGTGAAATGTTTTCTACTTGATTTGGTCTGATGGCCGAGAAACCTCCTGGAATTTTTTCCCAAGGTCTCATTTGTGATTCTTTTAATCCTAATTGAGTCGCTCCATAAAAATGGAACAGACCTTCGTCCATAACTTCAACTGAAAATCCTTCATCAATAAGTTTTTTCAGACGCGCTGTTGTTTCCGGCATTGATGTAATAATTTTCGCTCTAACACGTAATTCATAAGTCGCTTTGTCCAGCTTACCTGGACGAAGAGCTTCGTCACCAGTCTCGAAAGTTTCAGCTACTTTTTTCTGGATAGCAGGATCATTTAATTTCGCGGCCAATTTTTCGTTAACCAGGTGGAAAATATCTGTATCACCAACTTTAGTAGAGTTTGCGATATCTTGTAGTGCAATCTTCAATTCAACTTTTTCTGCATCTGAAGCAAAGTGGTTAAGGTAAAGGTATTGAGCAATAACCGGTTCAGAAATAAGTTTTTGTGTCTCTTCATCAACAGCGATGAGTTTTGCCAGTTCATCCGCCTTGATTTGTTTTTCAGACATTTTAATTTTCGGACCAGCAACAGCGGCCTGCTCTTCTGCCAATTTCGCAGCAGCACGCTCTTCTTCTAAAGCATCAACCGCTTTGTTGATGACGTTGCTATAAACAGGATTAGTTCCCGAATCAATTTTATTAATCGACTTACCGTAGTCAGCTGCAAGAGTTACAGCGTGATCACTCTTAAGAGTGGCCAGGGCCTCAACCTCTTTTGCTGTAATTCCTTCTTGAGCGCTTAAATAAATTTTTGTATCTTCGGCCAGTTTCTTTTCAGCTACTTTTTTGTCGGCCGCTACTTTTTTAGCTTCAGCAGCACTTAATGGTTCAGCAGCTTTTTCGTTAACCTTAGCAAGTTCAGCATTTGACTTTACTACAGCATTGGCTGCTTTCGTTGCAAGATTCAATTGAGCTGCTGCTTGAGCTGCTTTCATCGCAAGAGCAGGGTTACCTGTTTTTACGAGCGTTTCAGTATAAGCGCGTGAACCATGGTAAGAGTAACTCCACATTTTGGAAGTTGTTTTATCACCAGCAGTAAAGAAAAGTTTAATAGGTTTTGCTAAAGTTTTCGCTGTGATTTCCACTCCTGGAATCAAACGAAGATTAGCTATGAGTTTTTTCCCAATTTTGAATCCAGTTGCAGCGATCGGTTTTAAAACCTTAAGCGCCTTATCACCTACTTTAAGGGCAGCTGATCCGACTTTAGAAGCAGCATTGAGAACTTCAGATCCTTTTGTGGCCGCTTTGATCGCTTGTCCGGCCTTCACAATTTTTGTTCCAGCACCAAGAGCTGCGGCCGTACCACCAACAATACCAACAGGAACAGCGAGGACGGCAACTTCAGCAATCATACCAGTTGCAAATCCAGCGGCACCACAAACGGCCATGGCCTTTTGTTTACAGCTTGCACATTCCCAGTTTCCAGCTGGTTTCACACATGTTCCAACACCTGGGACACCTGTTGACCACGCTTCACAACCGTAAGATTTAGCTGCGCTATCAACAATTAATTCTTTCGTAAAGTTGACGATTTTTTGAGTAAGAGTTTTTTCTGGTTCAGCTTTTTCTTTCTTGATATCTGCGTTTGATGCTTTTGTTGCGGCCATGGCCTCAACAGTACCTACGTTTTCAAGTTGCTTGACTGCTGGTTCCTGGAAAAATTTTCCAATCGTATTGTTGTAAACCCACTTCGGTGCTTCCACCACAAGTAGATTAAGAGTCATAAGAATTTCATCAAAGGCACCACGAATAAACGTGGCCGCACACTCACCAACTCCAGCTACACCTTTTAGTGCGGCATCACCTAGACTTGAACAGTTTAATCCTTTTGGTTTTTGAACTTTAAGGGCCTTCGCCACATTCATATGCTCTAAACCACAATAAGCAATGTCGTTTGCACATGAAGCAACAGATGTTTGCTCTGACTCCTCACAAGTCATTTTATTCGTAATGTTTTGTAATTGATTTTTTAAATCAACAACAGGAGTCTTTCCCTTCTTGGCATCTTCTCTACATTTCGCCTGGAACTTTTCTTCATCAACAATTCTCTCGTCTAAGCTCTTTGCTTGAAGTGGAGTATTGAAATGTTGGAAACATGAAAGATAACTAGGACCACCATCATGATCTAACTTAATGAGAGTATCATGTTTGATTACTCCCTTTTTAACCTCTACTGGCCATGATTGAACCGACTTATCACGCGCATTTTTTTCATAGCTAAGCGGATTAGCTCCAACGTCATCACAATACGCTTTAAGCTCTGCCATCTGCTGAATAATCTCAGGATCAACAGGCTCGGCCTTCGTCTCTGCTGCGTATGAATAAGGCGCAAAGATGGTCGTTAAGAGGAGTTGAGAGACAATGAATGAGTGAAGAATTAGATTTTTCATACCCTTTTTTCGGAAAAACCTCCAAAAAAGGTTAGTTTTTACCAAAAAAAAGATTTAGACCTCAATTATTCCCAAAACTTGTCGATCAGAAAGTTATGAAAAAATCAAAATCAATAAAATTAGGTTCTCTCCTATTGGCCCTTTCCCTTTCAACTGCAGTCGTAGAAGCGAAAGTTGAAACCTTCGATGTGTTGAAAAAAAAAGTAAGTCTGGATGTTCCTGGTGATTGGGAAGTCATTAATAAAGAAGTTGGTATACCTCTTAAATTAGTAGGTCCTCTTCACGAAGAATATAGACCAGTCCTTCTCGTCGTTCCACTAGATGTAAAAGAAGAACGCATGAATTTTAAAGATGAAGCGGCAGCACAGGATAGTTACAAAGTTTCTAAGCTTGCCTGGCTTCAATCTGTTAATGGAAAACTTATTTCTTTTCTTCCTATGAAAACATATAAAAGTGGAAACGCTGAATTTCATCAGTTCACTTATCTTTATCAGATGAAAGATGAAAATTACGAAGAGAAATCATTTTACGTTAAATGTAAAAATCAAACCTTTCATTTGAAATCTCTTCTTCGCATGGAGCATGCTGGAAAATGGGAATCGACAATGAAGCCATTAGTTGAAAGCTTCAACTGTAAATAGTTTCTCCCCCTTCTCCATCACCCAACCTATTAAGAAGATAAATGGGACTGTGATTAAAAATCGCACTGCCGCGAATTTTAATCCCACAAAACTTGCCTCCATCAAAAACATGGGAATCTTAATTGTTCCCCAAGCACTTAGAAAGATCACCAGATTAGATGTTCTCATCCCTTTTTCATAAAAAGATTTCCCAATAGGAAAAGCTGTAAAAAGTGGACCCGCTGTTAAAGAACCTAGAATAAGGGCCAAGATGTTTCCCATTGCCCCTGATTTTTTTCCCAGATGTTTTTCAAAAGACTCTTTAGTTATCCATATATCCAATAAAGACATGAGTACGAGAATAGGTGGCAAGAATTTGAGTATTGTAATGATCATAAAATTTCTCCCATGATTAAACCTACAACGATAGCGGCGACTAAACTTAGGGACTGACGGATGAAGACAAATCGTTTTCCAAAATATGTGCTTTCGGCGGGGGCAGTTGCAAATCCCACCATTGTTAAAGTCGTTACAAATGCGGCCAGTTGTGCTTCTTCGACTCCCATCTTTAATAATTCTCCTACAAGGGGAAAAGCAACGGGTCCAGGAATTGTGAGTATGGCACCCACAAATGAAATCACAAATAATCCAAAGAATCCTTTGTGTTGAAAAAGAACGAGCAATCGTTCTCTGGGGAAAAAGAAAAAAATTGTCTCCACTATGAGGATCATAATAACAAGGGCCGGCAACAATTTTAGAAATGATTTGAAACTTTTAGTAAGAGCGAGATTAGTTTTTTTAACGTCATTTTTGTACGACAACCCCACACTGATAAAAGCAAGCACCCACAAACTAAGAATCATATCTCACCATCCTTCCCTCTTTCTCTTCCACTTTCAAATCACAGCTGGTTAACCGTAAAACGATTGATTCTGAAGTGAGGCATCGTGTATCATGAATATCACCAGGGAAGTATAGGGAACTATGTCCGGCCTTGAGGTGCTCAATATTCCTTAAAAATAATTTATTAATATATCCATATCTCCCCATCTCCATCTCTCCCTTTAGAACTGTATAAATGACCCAACCTTTTCCGTGATTATGGGGAATACGATAAGTGTCTTTTGTTTCTTTGTACGCTGTGATGACAAAGCCAAAATCCTGATCACGATAAAGTTCTTTAAGTTCAATTGATTCTAGAGAAACTTTTTGAAGCTCTTCCATTACATGTGATATCTTCTCTGTATCCAGTTCATTCCAATACTGTCTAAGATCTTTAATTGCGCGTGTTAGATTATTCATTTGACTCTCCTTAACCTAAGTATGCAACTTCAAGTCAACTTGAAGTCAAGCGTAAAATGAGGCATAATAAAAGACATAAGGAGACATGTATGGATATTAGTGATGTTTCAAGTCTTTCTGGTTTATCAACTTCGGCCCTTCGCTATTACGAAGAAGTCGGCCTGATTCAATCAATTGGCCGCCATGGTCTTCGCAGGCAATATCATTCGAATGTTCTTGAAAAACTGGCCATCATCACACTCGCCAAAGAAGCTGGATTTAGTCTAGATGATCTAAGATCACTATTTAAAAAACAAAAAAAGATCATTATTGATAAGGATCAATTGAAAAAGAAGGCCCATGAAATTGAATTGAAAATAAAGAAATTAGAAGCAGTAAAAGAGGGTTTAATACATGCAAGTCATTGTAAGGCCCCTAGTCATCTAGAGTGCCCTTCATTTCAAAAACTTCTTAGAGCTGCAACGAAGAAGCAACTTACTTACAAGTCAAAATCTGCTTCGAAACTTTGAAATTGCGACAAACTTTTTTATCCAGTTTATCAAAAGAGAGTTCACCGCTTTCTACTTTGCGGGCCAGCTCCAAGAATAATGGTGTCAGCCCATTTTCAATCGCACTTGTAACTGTTTTTGGCTTTCTGAAATTTCCATCACTATAACCTTTAGCACACATCTCATCTGCGAAAGCTGTTTCAGTATCCATGCTTTCATTTAGCATACGAAAGAGACCCGCTAATAAACCAGTCCTGTCTTCCCCCGCCGTACAATGGAAAAAGACACTCCCACCAGAAGAGCGAACAGTTTGAATGATTGTGAGCGCTTCTATCACCTGCTCACAGGCCGCTTTCATTGAAGTAATGTCCTTCCATTGAAAGGGAATATGATGTCCATTGATGCCAAGGGATTCGAGTTCGCCCAACTCGCGTGAGACTTCACCGCGAACGTCATTCTTAAAAACAATAACGTCAGTAATTTCCATTTTTTTTAATTCAGTGAGATTTTTTCCAGGCTCCTTTCCACGATAAACTGTACTTGCTTCATCAATGGCGGAAAAGTTTTGAATTGAAGATTCAGCATTGATTGAAAAAAACAGAATTAAAAGAAGACTCCATTGCATATCATCACCCCAGTTAAAGATGACGATTTATAACCATTTCTTTGCTTGAACGCTATCATATAAACAAAATGACCTCTATCTCATTTTTAGATGCATGGCAAGATTCATAAAGTTCATTATGCCTCCGACTTTATTAGGTGGTGCAGTCTTACCTCATCCATCTGATCAGCTAATGACGTCTATACAATGACATAAAATTGGTAATCAAGTATCAGCGCTGGCATATCGCTTGCTTTTGTACTCTTTACTATAAACTTTTAGAGGATAATCAATGAAAAAAGTCAGAAGCATTATGACCATGAATCCTGCCTGTTGTACGATCGAAACAAAACTAGCTGATGTGGCGATCTTGATGATGGACAATAATTGTGGAGAAATTCCTGTCGTCAATAATCATGAAGAGAAAAAACTCGTAGGAGTTATCTCTGATCGGGATATTTGTTACAAGGCCGTTGCAAGAAAATTAAATCCAGCTGCAATGAATGCCAAAGACTGCATGACTTCTCCCCCGAAAACAATCAGTCTGGAAACTTCTCTCGATAATTGTTTTGAGTTTATGGAGAAGAACTCTCTCCAGCGAATTCCCGTTATTGATGATAAAGGATGCTGCTGTGGAATGGTTTCAATGCGCGATATATTGAAAGACCGTAATGAAAGTCTCCCAAAAACGCTCACTGAAATTTTTTCTCAACCAAGCAACTTTCAAAAATCCTAGCTAAACCAACACCATTGCGCTAGAATACAAATGAGTCGCAATTTAGTTTTGGGGAACTTATGCCTAGGATGCCAGTATTCAGAAAAGTTGAAACACTTGATGCTAAAATTATAACACTCCTTAAAGAAAGAAATCTGAGTGTGACGGCCCCTCGTAAACTTATTCTTTCTGTGCTCATGAAAGAACACGGCCCTTTCTCAGCTGAAGATATTTTCAAAAAATTACCAAAAAATTCTTGTGACCAAGCAACCGTTTATCGTTGCCTCAATCAATTTGTCGAAGTGCAACTCGTTAACACTTCACATCTTGAAAAAGAAATGGTGCATTTTGAATTTAACGATCCTCACCACCATCACCACCACATTATTTGTACAATCTGTAAAAAAATCGAATCTTTTCACGATTGTATATTGGATAAAATAGAATCAAGTTTAACTAAGAAAGGTTACAAAGATATTCAACACCGATTAGAATTTTTTGGTGTTTGTCAAAAATGCCAGGCCGATTAATGATTTTGTTGCTCCTTTTTTTCCTATCGAGTTTCGCTTCCGCTGCACCTACATTGAGACTTGATCAACAGAAAATAGTAGATTTTTGGCCATCTCCCGATAGGCTTGAACTCATCATTTCCGACAACTGTATTCATTGCCAACATCAAATTGAAATTTTAAAAAATTGCGAAATAAAAAAAGAAGTAGCTGTCTTGGTCTCAAACGTTTCAAAAGCAACCGATGAAGAACTCAAAAGAATTCTAAAAAAGAAAAAAATCCATTTTCCCAGCTATTTGCTTAATGAAGAACTAAAGATCGCCTATAAATTTAAAGCGACAACTCCGACTCTATTTCTAAAGGGACTTCCTTATTCGGGTGTTGTTACTTGTGATTTCATTCAAAAAACAATTTAAGACCTGAATAAATAAGCCGCCCCGTATTTGGCCCCCAAACATGGCGATTATCAAGATGGAAATGGTTGCGGTGACTTCTCCATGATAGTGGTGATTCTCCCTTTTTAGTCTGTGTATAATCGAGAAGATTATTAATTCCAAACATTAAGGCGATATTGTTATATTGTTTCTGGTAAAAGAAATCTAACGTGGCAAATAATGGCGACTTTTGTTTCTTTTGATTGAATGGCAGTTTATCAAAGCTCATTGGATCAGGATCATCACTTAAGGTGTTATAATTTTTATAGTAGCCGTAATCTCTTAAATTTCTAGGTCCTGTTATATTGAGGGCCAAGACAAATTCGTTATTCTTTAAATGGTAATCTGAAACAAGGCGCGCACGTGTTTCTTGAGCTGCTGTAGGAAGTTTATTTTTATATGAGTCTGGAAGGATAAAATAATCAACACTTCCTTCAATTGTCCACTCTTCACTAAGCTTCAAAACATTTAGGAAACCAATAGTTTTAATGTCGAGTGTCTCTGATGAGTTTTTAAAAAGGACCGGCGAAGTTTCTTCATCAGCATAGGCCATATTCTGGAGTTGAGTCCATGCAAAAGAAAATGCACTGCTATTATTTCCATTATCAAAATTCAATGTATAAGTGATATTATGGGCAATCTCCAATTTGGTAATATCGAGTTCAAAACCTTCTTCATTTGTCCCATGTTGAGATTCAAACATTGATAATGGTGCACGATAACCGAGTCCGTAGGCAAAACGAGACGACCAAAAATCGTTGTGAGTTCTTTTGTAGTGAATTCGAGGAGCGATGGCCGTTTGAGAAAGTTCATTGTGAATTAGTCTTTTATCATCCCACTTAACCAGCATTTTATCCAAGCGCATGACAAGATTCAATTCATCTTTTGGGGTAATAATCCATTCATCTTGAAGATACAAACCATATGTTTTGAAAACAAATGAATCTCTTTTGTAGCCTTGAGTATTATACAAAAATTCAGAATGTGATCGCATGTATTCATTTCGATGATCCAAACCAAACGTTAAAAAGTGATCATCTCCCAAGGCCAACTGCATTTTTAAATCAAAAAATCGATAGAGGTCGGTATTGTCGTAATCATATCCATGAGAATAAATAGAGCGTTGTTTTTGTTTGGCAATCGCAAATGAGCTTTTGAAAGAAATAGCATCATTGAGGTGATAAAAGAGGCTTCCCCCACCATCCAATCTTTCCAAGCGAATACGATCCGCAATTTTTATGAGGTCGCCAGTGTAAGGATTTCTTGTGTCACGATCTGTTCCAAAATCTTCAAGTGTGTCTATGTTAGATGGATAAGCTAATGGTCGAATGGCCTCTGTCGTCCCTCCCAGCAATTCCAATTCCTGCAGACCAGTTCGTAACATTAATTTAAATTTATCTGCAAAACGATTTTCCGTTTTTAAAAAAAACGATTGCTGATTCTGCCGACTAGATTCAGCGACGTGATTGTGATCTTCATCAAAAGCACCTATGAGATTTTTTTGAGCTCCTATCAGCACGCCACCTGAAGGAGATCCGTATGAACCAACCATTTCTTGGTTCAAAAACTGTCTATTTCCTGCCTTAACTTGATAGTGAAATCGATTTTCATCGGTTGCCATTGGTAAGATGTTAATGGCCCCACCTATCGATTCTGGTGCTGTTAAAGATGCCCCTGCTCCTCTCATAATTTCCAATCGACCAACACCGGCCATAGGTATAGCTTCCATTCCATAAAAAGACGAAACGGACGAAAAGGCCGGAATACCATCAATTAATACAGTCGTATTTTCACCACGCATACCATTCAGGGTAATTCGCTGGGATCCACAATTGGCACATGTGAGCGTCGTTTGAACTCCAGGTTCAAGATCAACAGCTTTGGCCAAACTCGTTGCATTTTTATGAACTATTTTTTCTTTTGTTAGTATTTCTTTTTTTACAACAGAATCTTGACTCAATTTGGTTAAAGTTAAGTCGCTGTTTCTTTTTCCTGTAACGACGATAGTATCTATATCAGTCGCATGGGCAGCTAAGTTAATGGCGAGGAATATGGCCTTGATGAAAGTAATCATTGTTAATTTTTTAAATTTAAACATTGAGCAGTGTGGTAGTGACTAACATGCCACCATTTTAATGAAAAGGCCGTAGGTACATCTAAGTTTGGTGTACCAGCTTGTGCAACAATATTGATCATGTCCTTTTGATTGTCGCTAATACCGCTGAAAAAAGCGGGACGAGCACCAGGCCTAACAACAAACTCCAATCGTTCACCTGCTGAGTCTCCATCGCTCAAAGTGACAGCAACGATGGCCCTAAAGTTGGCAGGAGTTTCAATATTATTTTCATAATACCGCTGAATAACCATCAATTCACATTTCGCATCCGTCCCTTTAACTTTTCCAATAAAAGTCTGGGCAAAAACATTTGAAGAAAATAGAGCAATCACTAAAATAAATAACTTCTTCATATCAACTCCTATAAAACCATTTTTTGTTTCGTTACTGCTTCACCTTCGACAGTTAAACTCAGTTCAGCATCTAAAAGACTTTGGATAATCTCTTGAAAGACATAAGGATTTTTAACGAGCGATGCCCCCATTTCTGAAAAACCTTTAACAGCTGCTTCGGCCTGCTTGTTTTTAATATGGGTTGAAACTGTTTTTGCAAGCTCTGTAAGTTTTCCAATGAGTGCGTTTGTTTTTCTTTTGAGGTCATCTAAACATGTATTTCTTGTCTCACTGTCTGTGCACACATTAGAGTTCTGTACATTCACGAATGCATTATTCTTAATTGATTTAGCTTCAGTCGAAAACTTTTCAAGAACAGTAAAAATATCAGATTCAGTTAAGCTCACATCAAAGGAAATCCTAAAGTGTCCTAAGTTCTCCTTAGGAAATTTCAAGTCCTTTAAGTTTCTAAAACCAGTCTGTTGAGCAAGGTCTGCTAGTTTTGATTGTACGACACTGGCCTTTACCTCATCTTTTTCATAATGCCATTTGAAATTGGCGGCATAAAAATGATCATGGTGATCACCATGTTGTTTATTTACAAATGTAGTTGAAAATTGATCAATCTCTTTTTTATGATTTGAAAGGATTCCACGAGATGTTTCATCTTTTGAGACAATATTTGTATACGCTACTCCAGTCTTCTCATTCATTTTGTTTAAATTCGTTTGGAAAGATGCAGTTGTATATTTTGAGGCACCTACTCCAAATAAAAATGGTAAACTTATGTTCACATGTGATCCGCGCCCTTGAGTGAGTCCTTCTGAACGCTCAAAACTCTCCACTAAATGAGAGTCGCTAGCAAGTTGCTGAATTTTTCTCAAATCACCTTTATAAAGAAGTTTCAGCGCATCTACGACTGCCGATGACTCCATATTTAGATTAAAATTTAAACTCCTTTCCGCTGCTTTTAGTTTTTCAATACCAAGTGATACAACCACGCTATCGAGTTCAACTCCAAACGAAAATGCCTTAACTGATGACACGCTTATATTTAGAAATTTACTATTAATTTTTTTTAATCTTAAAAGCCACGAACCTGAGGCTGAAGCTATGACACCTGTATGGACGATGGGATCTATTCCAACGCCGGCATTAAAAATAATTGAACCTTGGGAAACAAAAGAGAGTCTTTCTTCATCACGCCACTTTGAAAATTCATTTAAATTAGATGGAAGAACAAGTTCTCTGCCTTTTTCTTGAAGATTTTTAAGCTGAATTTCAGAATAACTTGTTTGATTTTTTGTATAGACCAATCCGAGTCCAGCTCCAAACGGTGCTACACTTAGATGTTTATGAAGTTCAAGTCCTGCTCCAAGGAGAAGTTTCGAACTTTTAATGTGAACAAATCCTTTATCTTTATTATTAGTAACAACCTCACCTATCCCCATAGTTGTTGCAGGTGAAACATCCTTACTTAAAATTCGGTCGATATAATCAGCTCCGATAACAACTGTAGGGGCAATATGAAAAGAGTGATCGTGTCCTTCATGTTCATCATGTTCATCATGTTCTTCATGCTCATCATGTTCTTCGTGTCCATCATGCTCTTCGTGTCCATCATGTTCTATTGTCTCTTCATGATCTTGGGATGAAGAAGGCCACTCGTAACCAAATAAAACTTCACCAGTAGGTTCAATACGAACAGGTAAATGAATGTGTGTACCAGAAGTTAGTTCCCCTTCAATGGAGATCTCAGTACTCCCACCATGATTACCATGAGCAAATGCACGGCCAACTGACAATTGGAGAATTAAGACACTTAATAAGGCATGTTTCATAGGGAACCCTCTCTTTAATTGCAAATTACTTGCATTTAATAATGCAAGCGAGTTGCAAAAGTCCAGGATTATTATGCAAATGATCCGCAAATTAATTAACTATAAAAATTGCCAAAAGCGTTAAGTAGTCGTTTGATGAGGAATTATGCTATCGTAACTTCATGATCATTTTTCATTTTTTATTGAGTTGTATGATCCTGACCTTCGGATCGATAACTTGGGCCAGCGAGCACTCACATCCTTTCTACCTTTTGCAAGTTAATGAATCGCAACTAAAATTTCGCGTGGGTCCTTTAAAAGAAGAACACGAATTCGAAAAAGCAAATGTCGTTCAAGATCTTTTCCAATACGAGCATTGGGTTCAATCCGTTGAGGGACTTTTTAAATTGCATAATGAGCGCCAAATAGGAATTGGTCTAGAAGTTCTCACGTTTGGAAAATTATCAAAAGATTACTCAAGTACCCTTAATATCCCTTCCCAATCGCTGGACTACAGTGGTTTTCATGCTGTGACATTTTTTTATCAGGAATATATTCCCACAAAAAATGACAAAAATAAGCTGGCCTTTGAAATTCGTTTGAAAGGCTCGCCTCTTCCAGGAAGAGAAAAGACGAACACTTATAATGGACTCGATGTTTCTCTTTCATATCTGTACTCACACCAACATGATGAATGGCTCGTCTATGGAGATTTGCAGGCCGATATCATTGGAAGCAAACGTATTCAAAAAGATAACGGAGAAATTGAAACCATCAATTCGTATTCTCGATTTGGCAATCTTCTTGGACTTCAGTGGAAACAAAAAAAATTCTGGGTCAATCTTGAGGGATATTTTTACCTGACGACAGATTATAATTCGATTAGTCCCAGTTACACTCGATTAACGGATAAAGGATTTGTTGTTGGTGGAGCTATTCTTTTTGGATATGAGTTCAACGACAAATTCTATATGACATTGTCTCATGATAGACATAGTTCTGTTTTCAATATCATTACGGAATCCACAACAGAGGGAACTGAATTTGAAATTGAAACAGAACAAACAATACTGGAGGCCGCATGGTCCTTCTGAGAACATTATCCAAAATATTTTTGATAATCATGACCCTATTCATGAGTTCTATTCATGCTGATGTGACCGGAAGTGGAATCGCTTCCGACCTTGCCAGTCCCATTACAACACCTGCGCGATGGGTTTTAATTGGTGGTTCTGTCACCACAGGGATGATGTATATCACTCGGAAAAATATCAAATATCGTAAGCGCGAAAGTTTTCACGAAGCTAAACCTCTAGGAAGTTTTGGATTCATTGGTGATTATGTAGGCTATGGAATTTTGAACGTTGCCTACGGTTCCTATTTTTTATGGAAAGGAAAATATGAAGATGATCCTGAAGCACTAAGAGCTGCAGAACATATGTTGAGGGCAAGTACTTATTCTTTTCTTGTCACTCAGGCCATTAAATATAGTGTGTATGAAAAACGACCAGGATACCCAGATGATCATCGCTCTTTTCCTTCAGGTCATTCATCCGCATCTTTTGCTTTTGCATCAGTCGTCGCCGCTCAACACGGATGGATTTGGGGAGGTCTTGCACATGGCCTGGCGTCCTTCATTGCCATCAGTAGATCTAACGATGATTTCCACTATCTTCACGATATTACCGCAGGTATTACAATTGGGGCATCATTCGCATGGGGAGTTCACTACAACATCGAAAAGGGTAACCCCTATTGGCTTACACTCATACCGGTAAAAAAGGGTGCTGGCCTTGCGATGGGACTCGATTTTTAAGAGTGTCTAAAATCTAGACAGATGCTCATTCTTTGACTGCTCTTTATACCAGAATGCGAGAGCTTGGGCGGGCAAGTTCCTTGCACAATCTTTCACCATGAAAACTTTTAAAACAATTCTCCTTAGTGGATTAACATTAATACTCGCCGTTTCTTGTGGTGAACCCAAAAACGCACAAGAAGAAGCGAAACTCGTAAAGACGGCGCTTATCGCCAGTACGGGAAAACTTTGGAAAAATAAAAGTACAATTATTGTCACGTTTAAAGACGGTACCCCTGAAATAAAAGCAGAGGTCGAACGATTTGCCAAAGAATGGACTAAGTACGCAAATATAAATTTTAAATTTTACCCAACAACTAAGGATATTCCTTTTTATAGTCCTCCAGCTGACATCACAATTACATTCAATACAAATGTTCATACATCTGCGGTTGGAACTGACTCAAAAACTGTTGATCAGTCCAAAGCATCGATGAACTTGGGAATTTTGAATGACAAAAATATCAATATTCGTCGTTCAATTATTCTTCATGAATTTGGACACGCAATTGGACTAGAGCATGAGCATCAACACAAAGACCGCACGCTCGAATTTGATGAAAGTAAATCAATTGAAGCTTGCAGTAAGCACATTAACTTCACAGAAGAGATGTGCAAAATGTTTATTCTTCAAACATTCAAAGAAGGCGATGTCTACTTTTCGAAATATGATTTATTTTCGATCATGCACTACTCTCTTCATGGTGATTTCTTCAAAGAAAAAATTCAAATGAAGGCCAATCTCTCGCTTTCATTGACTGATAAACTTGAAATCGCCAAAATGTATCCAGGGCGAGCGACGGCAGAGCAAATTCTAGTTACTCACGAAGCTCAGCAAATCGAAATTGCAGAAATCAGCTCGTATAAAAACTGTAAAATTCGCGAAGTCGTTAATGAATACTTACGCCCGACAGATCGTGGAACTGTTGAGATGGTTCCCGTTAAAAATCTGATTATCACTTCTAAAGTACCTGGTGAACTTGATGACAATTCAATGTGGGAAGATAGAGAAAGTACAATCATTCGAATGAAGTCACTTGAATACTGTAATCTCAGTGAAGAAGAGCTCGCAGCGTCTCGTGCAAAGCAATTTGCTTCTCGCCTTGAGCAAAAAGCATACGGCTCATGTCAAATTGTCATCGATAATCAAGGCCAACCTAATTCAAAAATGTGCCTTGATAAGAATTTTCCTTTCCAGATTGAGAATGTAAAAACAAAAAATAGCGCTGACAATCTTTGTCATCCAAGTTTTGAGAGCGCTTTGTCGGTGATGAAGAAGATTCCACCTTGCCGTTAATCAACATTGCTAGACTAAGTTAAAGATGGGACAAATGAAGGGCGAGGTTCACATTGGCCATTGCCCTTACTATCATTACCACTCTCCTTCTCTGTTTGATCGCCTTCAATCTCAAATCGACTGGTAAACGCATTGATCATGCCATTAAACCTATTGGCGATCTCGAAGATAAACATGTCAAAAAATCAATTGGTGAACTATTAGGTCCACCTCTTCTTAGTGGAAATAAAATCACTCATCTCAAAAATGGTGTTGAAATTTTTCCGGCCATGTTGGAGGCCATCAAACTAGCAGAAAAAACAATCACATTTGAAACATTCATTTACTGGAGTGGAAATATTGCCAAGGAATTTTCCAACGCTCTTTGTGAGAGGGCAAAAGCTGGAGTTAAAGTTCATATCATTTTAGACTGGTTAGGAAGTAAAAAAATAGATCAAGACATGATCGATGTGATGAAACGATCGGGCATCTTTGTTGAACATTATCACCCTGTTCGTTGGTACAACATGACTCGCATAAATAACCGCACTCATCGCAAAATTTTAGTAATTGATGGAAAAATTGGTTTCACAGGTGGTGTGGGAATAGCGGATCAATGGTTGGGAAATGCTGAGGACAAAGATCATTGGCGCGACTCCCACTTTAAGGTCGAAGGTCCTGTCGTCAATCAACTCCAAGCGGCCTTCATGGATAATTGGAATACAACAAACACACATGTCTTGCATGGAGAAGAATACTTCCCAGACTGTGAGAAGAACGGTGAATCACTCGCTCAAGTTTTTAAGAGTTCTCCAGAAGAAGGTTCGAGTTCAGTGAGGCTCATGTATCTTTATTCTGTGGCCCATGCGAAAAAGAAAATTCAAATTGCCAATGCATACTTCGTTCCGGATTCTCACTTAAGGGCGATTTTTATTGAAGCCGCTCATAAGGGAATAGAAATCGAAGTTCTCGTTCCCGGAGCTCATGTAGATACTCATATTGCACGTCTGGCCTCTAGGCACAGTTGGGGTGAACTATTAAGTGCAGGAATCAAAATTTACGAATATGGCCCAACAATGTTTCATTGCAAATACATGATCGTTGACGGGCTTTGGATGTCAGTAGGTTCAACAAACATGGACAATCGATCCTTCCGATTAAATGACGAATGCAACCTCAATATAATTGATAAAAAATGGGTTGGTGAGTTTACTCAAATTTTTGAATTAGATAAAAATCAGTCCAAACAAGTGACCTTAGAGGCCTGGAAGAATAGGTCTGTTGTTAATAAGATTCTAGAACGTCTTGCCTTCCTCTTTCGCGGGCAGATCTAATAATATCAATACCCAACCGCCTTACTCAAGATATTCCGTTGATTATCCGATAAGACAAAAAAGGCCTTAGGAGATCACTCAATGAAACCCATCAAAACTCTAGTTTTAATTACTTCGACAATGGCATCAGCACCAGTGTGGTCAGAACAAATAGACTCTTCAGATCGTTTTTTTGATAAGAAGCTTGAAAAGTATGTTTACGTCTGCAGTGAAGAAAATGGGGCCCTTATGGTTGGTGAAAGCTGTGGAAAATTTTGGGAAAAATTTCCGCGCAAACGTGAAGAAATAGTTAAAGAAGTTAAAGAATACAAAGAACTCAAAAAGTATGACAAAGTCATGATACCTATTAAGAAAAATGGCGAAGTAAAATGGACATTGGCCACAGTGGCCTTTATGTATGAAGATGGAACAATCCAGGCCTTTGAACGTTACACGAATCCTGGTCCATCTGGTGGGGCCATTCACTATGCCCTTCCCTATTCTTCAGTCTCGAAAGTCAAAACAGATTCGGCCTTTAAAGATCTTACTGAAGTTTGTGTAAAAGAAGATTTCGAAATTTTATTCAGTCCATCTGATAAAAAATCTTATAAATTTGAAAAAGGTGAAAAACTTGATGTGAAACAAGTTTTCGAGAATGGGATGATGGCCGTTTCTTATCAAGGTTTTTTCAAAAACTTTTTTAGCTACGGAAGTGATAACAAACTTCCTATTGATTCTTCAAAAGTTGAGGCGTGCTCTGAAGTTGGAACGAATTCAGTAGATGATTCTAAACGAGACATTAAACCGGCCCAAGTCCACGAAGAAGCAAAATCAGCAATTGAATCTGATGCCAAATCAAGATAAGTGAAGGGGCCCTAAGAAGGGCCCCTTTTTTATTCAGTTGCTTTATTCATACTATCTTTCATGTCTTTCATATCGGCCTTAAGCTCATCTTTCATTCCGTGTTTCATCTCACGTTCATTTTCCATTGATTCTTTCATACATTTTTTTAATGCATCTTTATCTTTAGCGTCTGCTACACACTTTCTATCGTCTTCAAGATTGGCCGTCTTTTTTTCAAGCATTTCCATTTTATATTTTTTTGCATCTTCAAAAGACATCTTATCCATTTTCTTGTCCATGTCTTTCCAGTTTTTTGCAAATGATCCTGCCGAAAAAAGTGCGAGAGAGGCAATCAATAAAAACTTCATAATCACTCCTTTGAAAAGTTTCGTTAAGACAGACTTGCAAAGGCCGTATAATATTGTAAAGAAGCAGGTGTTTGTTGCGTGCATGCAGACAATTTTGTAGACTGCAAAAGATTATGCAAAAAACTAATAATCACATTAATCATGTTTCAGATACGGCCCTTTGGGTAGCCGCATATCGAGCAGAAGAATCTGATAGAAAAGATGCACTCTTCAGAGACCCACTTGCCGCTCTACTCATTGGTCCTCTTGGGATGAGTATAGCTACTCGCACACAAGGCTCGCGCTACACGGCCTGGTCTGTGGTTGTCAGAACAAAAATCATTGATGATTTTATAGCAGAAGCTATCGCTAATGGTGTCGATACAGTACTCAATTTGGGAGCGGGTCTGGACACACGTCCTTATCGATTAAACATCCCATCAACACTCAAATGGATTGAAGTTGATTTCCCGGAAATCATTAATCACAAAAATTTCACTCTTCAAAAATACCTTCCACATTGTCACTTACAACGTATGCCGCTTGATCTTTCAGTAACAGACATAAGGGAAGATTTTTTTCATTCTGTAGCAATTGACTCTAAGAAAATCTTGATTCTCACCGAAGGAGTTGTTCCCTATTTAACCAATGAAGAAGCAAGCGATTTGGCCAATTCTATCTCTCGACAACCTAACTTTTATTATTGGATCACAGAATATTATTCACCTGAAATATTAAATTTTTTGAGAACTCCAAAAAGAGTTAAACAAATGCAAAATTCTCCTTTTAAATTTAATCCTAATAATTGGTTTGAATTTTATCGCGAACATGGATGGACACTTCTTGAGACAAAATATTTTGGTGAACAATCTCTGCTTTGGGGGCGAACACCTCCAACTCCGGGTTGGATAAAATCTCTCCCAGAATCGCAACAACTTGTGAAAAAGAAAGAAATCGAACGTTACTTAGGTTATTGTTTTTTTCAAAGAAGTGAATCAATTAAGTGACTCATTGCTTTAAGCTTGACGATTAACTCTCCCTCTCACTAAACTAATTCTATGAAAAACTTTATGACGATCATTGCGGCGATGTTATCCCTCTCTCTTATGGCAGATGATTATATTCGTCTGGAAGGGACATTTACTTTCAACGACATTAAGACGATGCAAGTAAGAGATATCGAAATCGTTTCTCGCTTAAACCACGCTCGCTACCAAGAGTTGCAATCACTTAATTATCAATGTTTTGTCATTGGGGAATTTCATAAATGTTCAAAGTTTCAAAAAGGCATCGCACTGCCGGCCGAATTGAAAAAAGAAATGATGAATCGATACCATGGACACTTTTTCCATTTCATTCCATCAGACTTACACCCATCGATTACAAATGAAGCGGAAAGTTTAGTGGAATGGAAAATTTATGATCATGTTCAATCGACTTATGGGGCCGTTTCTGAATACGATTATTTTCTTTTAAAAAGTGATGATCACCTTCACAAGATTGCTCTACGCTTTCCTGAATATCATGTATGGGCGGTGATTGCAGACAAGAAGCTTATTGAAGCTCCAATGCAAATACGTGTGAATCAAGGACAATTTAAAACGAGAGTTTATGAACTCTCCCTTCTTTATAATACCAAATAAAAATGAACGGTGGCCCTCACCTAAATGAAGGCCACCAGACTCCTACTTTAAGGATTTGTTGTCGACGTTCCAGTAGATCCGCCTGATGTACCAGAACTTGTACTTGTTCCACTTCCCATGGAATCACTTTCGCGTCCTGCTTCTTTGTTGCGATCAGTACATGAAGCTGTTAATAAAAGTGAAAGGACAAGCATTAAACCATATTTCATAAAACCTCCAAATTTGATGGAATATTAATCATATTCACGTCAACTAACTTGCAAGCTCCCCGCCTGAGTATAGTGCGCTGATATGACAAATTTTCAAGACGTATGCGAAGGCTTAAGATTCAGTGCAAGTCCAATGAAGGTCGCCTAGTGACTTCTCTAGGCCGCTTCTTGATGGAGCTTTTCAGGCGTGATTTTATGCTCAAGATATGGTGCGAGTTCGGCACAAGCTTCATCCGCATGATCCAATCCAAAATAATAGCTCTTGCCGTTTTTCAAGTGAACGATCAATCCTTTCTTCCAAAATTTGAAATTGAAAAATGAAAAGCGTGGACCAACTTTTAAAAAATGGAGTTTCCAGAAAAATTGAAAGAGACTAACTGTTTCTAGAGAATGGATGTCTGCAATGCTTAACTGTGTTGAATAATAAGAAATACTTTTAATAACTAATCTATCACTAACCACCATCAACTTACTTGGAAGTGAACATAAAAAGAACATCATCGTCGTTACACACCCCCCAAGACATAAAACTGGCCAGAGGTATTCGTTAAAAAGAAGGCTTGAATTGAAAAAAGAAAATTGAGAAAAAAACAACGTCATCACAAATTCAATGTGCACATAAGCGAAATAGCCACTGACAAGCATTGCAAATTCTAAACTTTTTAGAGGAGGAAATTTAACTTTTCTCACCCAGCGAATAGCATGATGTTGAAAGGGTTTTGTAAGTAATGTTCTAAGACCCATAAAAGCGGCTATCGCCCCTATAACCAAAACAACAAGATGATCGTAGAAAAAGAAATAGTGATTCCTGGCCTGGAATTCATATCTCGCACTTGGTTTAAAAAATTTTTTCAAGGTCTGAGCATATTCCTCTGTTTTTACGTTTTTGATTATGGAATAAGGTGATTCGAAATGACCAAACTGAGTGACGATGCTGTTATAAAAAAGTGCATAGTCCAACATGACATGAGCTTCACGCCCGCGTAGTTGAAATTGAGAGATATAAAGTTTTTTAGCTTCTTCCACTCGTTCTTTAGAAATTTTTCCTTCTTCTGCATCCTTTTTCAGAATGGCCTTTACTTGAAGGAGATTTTCGGTGAGATGCTCTTCTCTACTTTGAAATGTAATATAGGCCGTTCCATATCCATTATAAAAATCATTCACAGCATAAGCTGTATAGGTCTGTCCTTTTTTGTTTCTCAATTCTTTCATTAAATCGTGTGCGAGATAATCTGTATAAGAAGCAAGAATCAATTCTTCTTTTAAGTTGAAATTCACCACTTTTGTTCCAATTTGGGCGGTTGGATTATCTTGGGTTATTGTCGTACCGACATAAGGCTTCTCACGCATTGTTGGCAACGCTAAAGGTGGCAGTTTTTTTCCTTGCGAAGCTGGTAATGCCCCCCATGTTTTGGCCACGATTGATTCCATTTTTTTTCGATCAAATTTTCCTGCGATATAAAGATTCATATTGCTAGGATAGTAATAATCAGAGTACTGCTTTTTCACTTGCTCCAATGTTAATCGCTGATTGGAAAGTTGTTCGTCTTCAATTGTGTAAGTTGGAGGCAATTTTAAACCAAATTCTTGTTCCCAAAAATTGGGTCTACTTAAATACTGTGGTTTGAGAATTTGCATGGGATTGAATCCCAAAAACTGTACGATTGGTGTGGGCTTACCAATTTCCATTTCTACTGTTGTTTTTTCTTTTTCAATATAGCTCTCAATAAGATTTGGTTTCAAAATCATGGTCGCGAAGTTTTCTAACAACCACTCCCCTTTCTTGGATGGGATGGAAGCAAAATAGGCCGTCGATCGTGGAGAGGTTGTTCCATTGGCTTCCCCACCCGCTTCTTTGATAAGTTGAAGATATGTCATATCGTCTTGAAGAATTTTATTTCTAAAAAGCGAATGCTCTAAAAGATGAGAGACTCCTCGGTTTGATGCATCCTCAGCTTCAAAACCTACTCCTACGTCAATTCTAATGGCCGTGAGGTTAGTTTCCTCACTTGGAGCATACGTCACTGTCATGCCATTTTTTAAGATCACACGTTCAATGGCCATATACGGATCACTGGCCAGAACTTGAGACGAGATTAAAAAGATTGCGCTAAAAAAGTATTTTTTCATGCCTTTCTCATCGGTCAATGAAGGACATTCATGACGAGAAAAGCGTTTTGATCGGGATTAGAGGTAGAGTTCGTCCCAAACTGTTTTAGCTGGGAAAACAAGTGGTTTAGTGGCTTCAAGTTTATCTTTTACTTTTTCAGCTACTGATTTAGACAAACTTTTTTCGATAGCAAAGAGAACTCGTGGCCTAAGACCTGATTGGGCCACACGCATTTTTTCTGCATAGACAATTTCATTGGCCGTATCAGTAAAAACGATAAGGCGTGGAATATTGAAAAATGTCAGCATGAGAGCTTCTTCCGTTAGTCGCGCAAGGTCTTCTTCGTGATTGACATGAGCATAGAGATCATTTGTACTTTCAGAAAGAAATTCAACGACTGCTAATTGAGGTGTCATTGCCACATCATCGGCCGTTATCTCTTCATCGTTATAAATAACATTCGCGATATGTTCGAGTTTAATTGATTTCGGACGTGAAGGCAGACGCTGTGAAATCATCTGACGAATTGTTATTCGTTCATATGTTAACTCATCATAACTTTTCTCAGGAGCGAAATCGCTAGACTTTATATAGGCCGGCTCAAAATAATCGTTGGCATGACTGAGCTCATGAAAAAGAGTGGCCGCTACTTTGTAAAAAACAAATTGTTCTTCATTCGCATTTTGCCAGATTGATTTATGGTTATAAACATAATCGTTAACAAAACTAAATTGAAGATTTTTGAAAGGAGAATTAACTTCGTTTTCTTTGCCAGATTTCAAAAAATCGCATTCCTTAACAGATCGGCAAAGAAGTTGAGCATTCAGATAAATAAATCCGGATCTTGCCCAATAGGCGTTCGTCTTTACTTCTGATGAAAGAACAATTCCATTTATGGCACCAAAAAGAGCAAGAGATTCTACTGGAAGTTTTTGTAAAACTTGTTTGAACGAATCCCCTAGAAACTGATGAGTGACAAGTGTACGATTCAAAATATCTGAGACTGAAATTTTTTGAGACGACATTCCTAATAATGGGAGGTCTTTCACAATACACGACTTCTCTTCTGTATCGGGATAAGCACATTCCAGTAACTTTTTAGTAAATATTGATTGAGGATTATAGGCCTTAAGTTCTGCCACTGTTACTGAGATGGGTTCTTGAAGTACTGGCGGTGTTTCAGTTTTTACAACAACTGTACTACTTTCTTGCTTAGATTCTTCTCTTTGAGTAATTGTAGTCGAAGTCGTCACAGTACTCTCTTTTTTGGAGCACGCCGTGAACAACAAAGACAACACTAAAAGTTGAATGATAGGCAACATAATAGACTCTACTGAGCAAATTTGACGCCTAATTGCGGTGCTGAAAAATCACCTATTTAGTAAGGGGCCAACGCAACGGAAATGGTCACTTTTTTAAAAAGTGTTAAATGTTTAGACAGCACTCATCCTTTACCTTTTTTGGGACTCTTGGAAAAATGAACGTTCGAGAAAGTGTTCACTTTCCAATGGAGTACTATGGAGACAATTGAGACAAATGATTTTGAAAAAGTTCTAAGTAAAGCGCATGATTGGAAAAATTCGAGACAACTTCTTCATGCTTATTTGCAAATTATTGGAAAAATAAAATTACGATTACACCCCAAACTTAACCATTGGTGGCATGCAACTCTTACTCTTTCTCCTGTGGGTTGGACAACAGGGCTTATTCCTTATGAACAAGGTTGCTTTGAATTAGAATTTAATTTTATTTCTCATCAACTAGTTATTAAAAAATCAGATGGTCATTTTCGCATGGTCGGATTAGAGCAGTATTCAATTAAGGCCTTTCACGATGAACTCTTTTCTTGTCTACATAGTTTAAATATTGATGTTGCCATAGACGAGCATCCCTACGACATTACAAAAATTAAATTAGAAACTCCCTTTAACGAAGATAATAGTCCCATTGAATATGATAGCTCTTTTGCGCATCAGCTGTGGCAATCTTACTTGGAAGCTGATGTTGCTTTTCAAAAGTTTAAAGGGCGCTTTATTGGAAAATCTTCACCCGTTCAACTTTTCTGGCATAGCTTTGATTTGGCCTTGACATTCTTTTCTGGTAGACCTGCTCCCATGAATGAGTCCATGGATAAAGTTTCCAAAGAAGCTTATTCTCATGAAGTGATCAGTTTTGGTTATTGGGCCGGTGACGATGATATTCCTGAGCCAAGTTTCTACTCATACGTTTATCCAGAACCCTCTCATTTAGACGATGGAATTCTCAGACCGAGAGAAGCATATTGGAAAGTTCTACCGAGAGGCAAACTTGCGGTTCTCCCCTACAAGGCCCTAAGCAATCATATGCCGAGAGAAAGTGCTATTTTGGATTTTATGGAAAGTGCATTTAACAATGGGATTCAACGAGCGAGATGGACTGGTGAAACATCGAAGCTTCAAGCTTTGGACGGGCATCGACATCACTTCACAACTCATTAGAACAAATGAAACCACTCCCCATACTTTATATGAAGAGTGGTTATCGTTTTTTTAATCAACTTCAACGAAGTCTAAATCTTTCCCGTATGTTTCTTTAAGTAGAAGTAACGAGATAAAGGCCAGTCCGAAAACTACACCTCCGATGATGGCCACACTTCCTAAAATCTGAAAATGCGGCTGAAGAATTAAAAATGATGAAGCGATGATCATTCCGGTCCCGCGAACGAAGTTTGGAACACTCGTGGCCACTGTTGAACGGATATTGATACCGAATTGTTCTGCGGCCGTAGTCACAAGTACGGCCCAGTAGCCTGCACAAGTTCCAAGTATAAAACATAATATGTAAATGAATCCTGGCGAAGCCCCTGTTGACTTAAGGTAAATGACAGCAGTTAAAAAAGCTACTCCCATAAAAAGACCAATGGCCTTCTTACGACTCTTTAACCACTGAGACATTAAACCACTGAGTAAATCCCCTACAGCAAGACCAATTGATCCCCAAATAAGAGCATCAGCAGATGTAATCGGTCCTGTTACTTTTAATTCTGCCGTTACAGCTGGTGCCATCGTCAACAAAATTGCAGTAATGAAATAAATAGGAATACCGATCGCAAAGGAACAGAAATAACGAAGAGCTCTTTTTGGTTTTAAAAGAAGTCTTAAATTACCACGAGGAATTTTTTGATGTTGAATTTTTTTGAACATATCAGAATCAAAACTCTTAAAGCGAGCAACAAGAAGAACAATTCCTAAAATTCCACCAATAAGATAAGCGTGGTTCCAGGCAAAATACTTTCCTACGATGGCCGCGCATAAACTTCCGATCATCCCGAGAGTTGCGACTAAAGTCGTTGCATAACCTCTATCTTCTTTACTGAGAGACTCAGCAACCATCGTTACTGCTGCACCTAATTCTCCAGCAAGGCCAACACCTGCAATGAAACGTAAAATTTCATATTGTGTAACATTTGTGACAAACGCATTGAGAATGTTTGCCGCTGAATACATAAAGATTGAAGAATAAAGAACAACGTGACGACCTTTTTTATCACCAAGAATTCCCCAGAAAACTCCACCAAGGAGCATTCCAAGCATTTGGTAGTTATAAAGCTTCACACCTGTGGCCATAATTTGCGGGCCGTCAGTTACGCCTAAACCTAAAATTGAATTCAACATAACTGCACCGAACAGGGTGATGTCGAACATATCAACAAAATAACCTAGAGCTGCAATAAGAACTGTGGGTGTAAGAATGCGTTTTAATCGAGACTGGTTCTGATCCATTTAACTAAATCCTGAATGTGTTTAATGGCCACTAGAATGCCTGTGCATGCACGACGTGGCAAGTATTTCGCATCAGGTTAACGCCAATGAATTTAAGAATTGAGCGTAGATTTCCCACGTCCGTTGCCCATAGCCGCCCGACATAACGTAAGATTGAGGAATTTTTAGATCGTTGAAAAAATGATAGAGCATAAGATCTCTCTTCAGCATTTCTTCTTTTGTTAATTTGAGAAGTGCAGAACTCTGGAGTTCATCATGCTCATAAGGGTCAGCACCATTTACGATCAAGACGAGATCAGGGCGTGGATACTTTTTTTCGAGTGTTTCTAGCCCTTGCTCAAGCAGCATTAAGTAGTCGCGCGATTGATGTTCTCCAACTGGAATATCAACGTTCGAAGGAATAAACCACGGGTCAATTAAAGGATCACCTTCATCGAGAGGCCATCCTTTTTCCATGTGAATGCTAAGAGTAATAATGGAAAGGTCATCTTTAGTAAGCTCACTCGTTCCATCCCCTTTATGGGCGTCAACATCTACGACCCACGCCGTTTTTATTTTTTTCTCGGACTGTAATTTTCGAAGTGTAATGACAATGTCATTAATTAATCCAAATCCTCTTCCGCCAAAACTCATAGCATGATGGCTTCCACCACCTAAATGATAGCTAAAACCCGCATCAAGCGCTTTTAGTGAGGAATGGTAAGTTGTAGAAGCTC